>NCGI01000201.1 GCA_002256925.1 Polaromonas sp. 28-63-22 | reverse complement strand
TCACGCCGAGCTTGATGACCATCGACAGGTTTTCGCGCTGGAGGCGCACGAGTCGGTCGATACGCATCAAAAGGCCGCAGTCATGATTGGTGTGGATCCGGGGTCAGCGGCCGAAGAAAACCATCTTGGCCATGAACCCGACGAAAAACACCAACGCCACCGAGGCCAGGATCAGCGCCAGCCGCAGATTGCTTTTTCTCTGGTCGGGTTGTTTCATGACGCTCAACCGATCACGCGCGTGGCGGTGGCATCAAGCTTGGGCGGTGTTTCAAAGGTGTGGAACGGTGCCGGCGACGGAACTTCCCACTCCAGACCTTCCGCGCCCTTGCCGCCTTCGTCAAGCCACGGGTTTTGCTTGGCTG
Source organism: Polaromonas sp. 28-63-22 (assembly GCA_002256925.1). Taxonomy (GTDB): domain Bacteria; phylum Pseudomonadota; class Gammaproteobacteria; order Burkholderiales; family Burkholderiaceae_C; genus Polaromonas. The sequence continues at coordinate 3,976 of NCGI01000201.1, read as the reverse complement.
CAACGCCCTTGCCGCGCATGGTCGGCAGGACCACGAAGAAGAAGAAGTACACCTGTGCAAAGCCGAAGAAGAACGCACCCACGCTGGCAATGGCGTTGAAGTCTGCAAACTGCATCGGATAGTCGGCGTAACGACGCGGCATGCCGGCCAGTCCGAGGAAGTGCATCGGGAAAAACGTCACGTTGAACGAAATCAGCGACCACCAGAAGTGGATCTTGCCGCGGGTCTCGTTGTACATGACGCCGGTCCACTTGGGCGACCAGTAGTAGTAGCCGGCAAACATGGCGTAAAGCGAGCCGGCCACCAGCACGTAGTGGAAGTGCGCGACGACGTAGTAGGTATCCTGAAGCTGCGTGTCGATAGGCGCAATGGCCAGAATCACACCGGTCAGGCCACCGATGGTGAAGACGAACAGGAAGCCGACCGCAAACAGCATCGGGGTCTCAAACGTCATCGAGCCCTTCCACATGGTGGCGATCCAGTTGAATACCTTCACGCCCGTGGGTACGGCGATCAGCATGGTCGAGTACATGAAAAACAGCTGGCCGGTGACCGGCATGCCGGTGGTGAACATGTGGTGCGCCCAGACGACGAAGCTCAGGATGGCAATCGAGCCCGTGGCGTACACCATGGAGGCGTAGCCGAAGAGGCGCTTGCGCGAGAACGCCGGAATGATCTGGCTGATGATGCCGAAGGCCGGCAAGATCATGATGTAGACCTCGGGGTGGCCGAAAAACCAGAAGATGTGCTGGTACATCACCGGGTCGCCGCCGCCGGCGGGGTTGAAGAAGCTGGTGCCGAAATGGCGGTCCGTCAGCGTCATGGTGATGGCGCCGGCCAGCACAGGCATCACGGCGATCAGCAGGTAGGCCGTGATCAGCCAGGTCCAGCAGAACATCGGCATCTTCATCAGCGTCATGCCGGGAGCGCGCATGTTCAAAATCGTCACGATGATGTTGATCGACCCCATGATCGACGAGGCGCCCAGCAGGTGCAGCGCAAAAATGCCGGAGTCCATCGAAGGGCCCATCTGCAGCGTCAAGGGCGCGTACAGCGTCCAGCCGGCAGCAGGCGCGCCGCCCGGCAGGAAGAACGACGTGGTGAGCATCAGGGCGGCGGGAATCATCAGCCAGAAGCTGAAGTTATTCAAGCGCGCAAACGCCATGTCAGCCGCGCCGATCTGCAGCGGAATCATCCAGTTCGCAAAACCCACAAACGCCGGCATGATGGCGCCGAACACCATGATCAACCCGTGCATGGTGGTGAGCTGGTTGAAAAGCTCGGGGTTCACCAATTGCAGACCAGGCTGGAACAATTCGGCACGAATACCGAGCGCCAGCACGCCGCCAAACATCAGGTTGAAAAAGGCGAACAGCAGATAGAGCGTGCCAATGTCCTTGTGGTTGGTGGCAAACACCCAGCGCCGCCAGCCGACGGGCGCGCCGTGGTCGTGATGGTCATCATGCGCATGGCCGTGATGGTCGAGAACTGCACTCATCTTGAAATCCTTTTGGGGCGTGGGCCGTTGACTTGTTTCTATAAATCCAAACGTAGGCGGTGTGCGGCCTACTTGCGTGCAGCCTGCAGTTCAGCGGGCTGAACCAGTTGTCCGGTCTGGTTGGACCAGTTGTTTTTGGTGTAGCTGATGACGGCTGCCAAATCAGTGTCACTCAGCGCCTTCCAGGAAGGCATCGCGCCACCCGCAGCACCATTGAGAAGAATGGCAATCTGCTTGCCGTGATCGGCATCAAGCACGATGGCCGATCCGTCGAGTGGCTTGATCGGACCTGCACCTTTGCCGTTGGCCTGGTGGCAGGCCGCACAGTTCGCGGCATAAACCTTCTCGCCACGCACCTTCAGATCGGCCAGCGCCCAGACTTTGGAAGGATCGTCGGCCTTGGCGGCCGCCTCTTTGGCCTTGACGCCAACCCATGCCGAATAGTCAGCAGCTGACAGGACCTTCACATGGATAGGCATGTAGGCGTGTTCCTTGCCGCACAACTCCTGGCACTGGCCGTAGTAGTCGCCGACCTTTTCAGCACGGAACCAGGTGTCGCGCACGAAGCCGGGAATGGCGTCCTGCTTGATGCCGAAAGCCGGCACCGCGAAAGCGTGAATGACGTCATTGGCGGTGGTGATGATGCGGACTTTCTTGTCCACGGGCACGACCAGCGGGTTGTCAACCTTCAGCAGGTAGTTGTCCACCGTCTCGCCGGCCTTCGGGCCGCCGTTGTTGGACATGATGCGCTGGGCGTTATCGAGCGTCGAGACAAAGCCGATGCCCTCGCCCTCACCCTTGATGTAGTCGTAGCCCCACTTCCACTGCATGCCGGTGGCCTTGATGGTCAGGTCTGCGCTGGTGGTGTCTTTCTGGGCCACCAAGACTTTGGTAGCCGGCAAAGCCATGGCGATCACGATCACGAAGGGAACAATCGTCCAGGCGATTTCAACCGCCGTGGATTCATGAAAATTCGCTGCCTTGTGGCCCTTGGATTTCCGGTGCTTCCAAATGGAATAAAACATCACGCCGAAAACACCGACAAAGATCACCAGGCAGATCGCCATCATGAACCAGTGAAGCCACTGCTGCTCGTGAGCAATTTTGGTGACGGCTGGCGGAAGGTTGAGCTGCCATACGGCCGGGCCGCCGGGAAGGTCATTGACAGCTCCCCAAGCCGCGTTACCGGCCAGTGCGACCAGCGACGCGCCCAGAGTGCGCACGCGCCCTGCGCCCCGGCCTGTCATTGTGTTCATGGTGTTGCTTGCGTTCATCGTTATCACTTTTCTGCCTCAATGACCTGCCGGACTTCCGGCGGATACTGTTCGCCAAAACCCGACCCAAACTAAATTAAGTCCCCGATTATATGTATGGGCAGAGCAGGTACCGCCGAGCGGCCTGTCCCGTTCACTTCCCATCCACTTCCCGCTCGCTTGCCGCGCTCAACAAACCCGCAGCGCGAAGCGAATTTCCCTGGCCAGCGCCGGCCGCAACTCGGGTCGCACGTGGCGCCCGACCTGGACCGACCTGCCCTGACACGAAACCTCGATCAGCGAGCCGTCACCGTGCCGGGGTTCGACGCGCACCCAGTCGCGGTTGAATTCGGCCCGCTGCGTGCGCCCGGCGGTTTCCAGCTCCACCACCAGTTGCCCACCCTGCAGCACGATTTTTTCTCCGTCGCTGGCGTGGCGTGCGTACACCAGAAAAGCCACCCCCACAACGACCAGTTCCAGCCACGCAAAGGGCATCACCATCGTGGCGCCCTGCAGCCAGAAAAACCCGGCGATGGCCAGTGACAGCACGCACAGCGACAGGTAAAACCAGCCCAGTTGCGCTGGTTTTAATGAGCAATGACGCTTGAGAAGCCACTGCACAGCTTGCTGGCTGTGGCTGCCCGGAGCAGGCAACGTGGCAAAACGAAACGCTGGTGTCGCCGGCATCGTGGCAACCCTCAAAAAACTGCGGCCGGTGCGTCAACAAAGCCCCGCGAACGGCCCGCATAAAGCGTGGGAACATACCCAAAATTTGTGGTCTGGATTGTAGCCGGGTTTGCGCGCATTTGCCGATCAGGCGCACCCAAAAGCAACGCCCGCCAAAGGTCAGGGGAAGGCGGGATGCTCAGGCACGTGGCCGGCCGCCATGGAGCAAGCTGCGCATGTCCTGCACCGACACGGCGCTGAGCGGGCTGACCCTGATTTTCGGTGCCGCCTTCAAGGCATGCCCGTAAATGACCTCGAAAGTCAGGCTGAGGCGCCCGTCCCCGGTTTTCACCATGTGCTGCTCCAGCGCCGCCAGGAGCGTGGCCTTCCAGCCCCGTCCGCGCAGCGCAGGAAAACGCGCCCGATGGAAATTGCGGCCCAGCTCGCGCAGTTCGCTCAGCAGACGCGCGGGCGTGTCAAAGGTCAGGGTGATGCGCTCCATGTCCATCACCGGCTCGGCGAAACCGGTTTGCACCAGCATGTCGCCCCAGTCGTGCAT
>NCGI01000200.1 GCA_002256925.1 Polaromonas sp. 28-63-22 | reverse complement strand
GCAATCGCCACGCGCTGCTGCTGCCCGCCTGAAAGCTGACCTGGAAACTTGTCCTTGTGCAGCATCAGGCCGACCCGGTCGAGGTATTTGAGGCCATGGGTCTTGGCTTCTTCTGCCGTGCGGCCCTTGACCTTGATCTGCGCCAGCGTCAGGTTTTCGGTCACGCTCAGGTGCGGAAACAGCTCGAAGTTCTGAAACACCATGCCGACGCGGCTGCGCAGTTTGGGCAGGTCGGTCTTGGGGTCGTGCACGGCCTGGCCATCGACAAAAATCTGGCCTTTTTGAAACGGTTCGAGCGCATTGATGGTCTTGATCAACGTCGATTTGCCCGAGCCCGACGGCCCGCACACCACCACCACTTCACCTTTTTCAATCGCCGTGGTGCAGTTGTTCAAAACCTGCACCGTGCCGTACCACTTCGACACGTCCTTCATTTCAATCATCGACATCATCTTCTCCAGTTTTTCTTCGTTGTGAGGCCGCCATGCAGGCAAACCTACCGAATAATCGCAATCCTGTTTTGCAGCCGCTTCACCAGGTAAGACAGGCCAAAACACATGACGAAATAAACCACGGCTGCCAGCAGATACGCTTCTTCAGGTCGGCCGTAAATCTTGCCCGCCGTGCTGAAACCCTTGAGCAGGTCGTAGGCACCGATGGCATACACGAGCGAGGTGTCCTGAAACAGGATGATTGTCTGCGTCAGCAAAATCGGCACCATGTTGCGGAAGGCCTGCGGCAGGATGATCAGTTTCATGTTCTGCGCATACGTCATGCCGAGCGCCCTGCCCGCATTGACCTGCCCGCGCGAGATGGACTGGATGCCGGCGCGCATGATCTCGCTGAAATACGCGGCCTCGAACGCCACGAAAGTGATGATGGCCGAAATTTCGGCGCGGTAGTTGCTGCCGCCGGGAATCAGCGCATAAAACGACGCGGGCACCAGCAGGAAGAACCACAGGATCACCATGACCAGCGGAACCGAGCGCATGCCATTGACGTAGATGGTGGCCGGCAACACCAGGATTTTCTTGCCCGACAGGCGCATCAGGGCCAGCAGTGTGCCAAAGATGATGCCGCCAATGGTCGCAATGATCGTCAGTTGAACACTGAAGAAAAAGCCCTTGATGACGAACTTGGAAATGATGTCCCAGTTCACGAAGCTCAGGTCGAGTCCGAACATGTCAGTGCCCCCCGCCAGCCGTGCCGGCAACGATATAGCCCGGAATCTGGACTCGCTTTTCGACGTAGGCCATGACACGGTTGACGGCAAAGGCCGAGACCGCGTACAGCGCCGTGACCGCCAGGTAAATTTCAATACCGCGTGAAGTTTCTTCCTGCGCCTGCATGGCGAACATCGTGAGCTCTGCAATCGACACCGCAAAGGCCACGGAAGAATTTTTCAGCAGGTTCATCGACTCGCTGGTCAGCGGCGGAATGATGATGCGAAAGGCCATCGGCAAGATGACATAGCGGTAGGTCTGCGCGGTGGTAAAGCCCAGCGCCATGCCCGCGTAGCGCTGGCCGCGCGGCAAGGCCTGCACGCCGGCCCGCACCTGCTCGGCAATCCGTGCCGAGGTGAAAAAGCCCAGTGCGAACACCACCAGAATGAAAGCGGGCAGGTCTTTCATGGCCGGAAACATCTTGGGCACCACGAAGTACCAGATGAAAATCTGGACCAGCAGCGGCACGTTGCGAAACAACTCGACCCACGCATTGGCCAGGCGCACCAGCCACGGGCTGTCGGGCAGGGTGCGCAGCGTACCAATGAGCGCCCCGACGACCATGGCAACCACCCATGAAGCCCCCGCCACGGCCAGCGTCCAGCCCCAGGCGTCCATCATCCATTGCAGGTAGGTGCGGCCGCCACCGTCGTCGGTCAAAAAGATCTTCCAGTCCCAGCTCATGCAGGCTCCCGTTGTTGCGTTGTTGTTATGTGTGGCGTTCCGCAGCAAAAAAGCCTGCTCTGAACGAAAAACCCCGCCCGAGACAATCAGCGGCGGGGTTGGGCATGTTACGAAGAAGGTTTACTTCTTGGCGTAATCTTCCATCGGCTTCTCGTTAGGCGTAGCCCACGCGGCCTTGGTGCTTTCGCTGGCGGCGTAGCCCACGCGCGTGTTTTTCGGCGGGATCGGCTGCATGAACCACTTGTCCCACAGCTTGGCGATCTCGCCCGACTTCATCAGATCCTTGATGGTGTCCTCGCCGATTTTCTTGAAGGCGGTGTCGTCCTTGCGGATCATGATGGCGATGGGCTCGACGCTCAATACTTCGCCCACGATCTTGAAGTCGGCGGGATTCTTGGCGGTGGCGATGTTGCCGGCCAGGATGGCACCGTCCATCACGAAGGCGTCGGCGCGGCCGGATTCGAGCAGCAGGAAGCTGTCGGAATGGTCCTTGCCGAACACTTCATTGAAGTTGACGCCGGTGGCGCGTTCGTTTTTACGCAGCGTCTGGACCGAGGTGGTGCCGGTGGTGGTGGCCACGCTTTTGCCGTTGAGCTGGGCAATCGAGGTGATGCCGGAATTGGCCTTCACGGCAATGCGCACTTCCTCGACGAACGTGGTGGGCAGGAAAGCCACGTCTTTCTGACGGGTTGCGTTGTTGGTGGTCGAGCCGCATTCGATATCGACCGTGCCGTTTTGTACCAGCGGGATGCGGTTTTGCGACGTCACCGGCTGGTACCTGATTTCAAGCTTGCGGCCGACTGCCTTTTCCACGTTGGCGATGATGCGGTTGCAGATCTCGATGTGGTAGCCGGCGTATTTGCCGTCGCCCAGCGTGTACGACAGGGCGCCCGACGAATCGCGAACCCCCATGGTGATCACGCCCGAGGCCTTGACCTTGGCGAGCGTGTCGGTGGCCTGCGCAAAGGCGGCGCCGGATGCCAGGACGGCCAAAGCAGTAGCGGTAGCCAGGGCGGCTGATTTGAATTTCATGGAGTCTCCAGTGATGAAATAGGACGAAAGGTGAAGGATATTCTAAAAAGATCAATGCCGGGCTTGCGCAAGGTTTACCCGGTCTGCCTACAACGCGGAGGGCGGGCCAGAGGTCGACTTTTCAGACACACAGCGCATCACCCCTTCAGCAAAGATGGTGCAAAGATGAAAAGGCCGCGAGGGCCCGGGTTGGTGCGCAACTGTGCGAAACAAAACTTCATGGCGCCGTATCAAGCAGACTTTGTGCCATGCAGAGCCAGGGCTCCCTCGCGTAACGCTGGCGGGTGAAGGGTGGCGTGAAAGGGCTGTCATGAAGGTAGCGCACTGTAAATTTGGGCAGGTCAAAACGCCAATGCCATTTGGCAGAAATGTTATGCGCTTTACTCATAACCACCAAGGGTTGCTACCTACAGCCGGCCATCTGTCGCGGGCCCTGCCCTGTCAACGGCCCGGCGACGGGCCCGGCGCAGGAGCCATCGCGGTCTTCCCAGCCGGGGTGGCATCGGCTTGTGACTGCAGGTACGCCCACAGCGCCTGCGCGTGGCTTTTGGAAACCTCGCGCGAGGCCGGGCGCTCGCGGTACACGCGAACATCCATGGTCATCTCGAGCTGCCCGCCCGCGCTGACCAGTTTTTTGGACCGGAGTTCTTTTTTTACCGAGCCGCGCGGCAAAAACGCCAGGCCGTGGCCTTCCAGCGCCATCGCCTTCAGGCCTTCGGCCATGTCGGTCTCGTAAACCCGGTCCAGATGAATCGCCGTGGCGGACTGCTTGAGGATCAGGTCCACCATGCGGCCCAGGTACGCGCCCGGCGCGTAGCCGAGGTAAGGCAGCGGTTGCGCCGCCCGTCCGGGCAGTGCAAATTCCGGCTCGCCAGCGGCGTTGGCGCGGCAAAAAGGTGCCAGCACCTCGCGTCCCAGCGACACCATCTCATAACGCTTGGGGTCGAGCTGGAACGGCTGGGAATCGTGGTGGTAGGCGATCAGCAGGTCGCAGCTACCCTCGACCAGACGCAGCACCGCGTCATGCACATTGAGCGCAATCAGCCGGCTTTTGATCGGACCAAATTTGGCCCGCAGGCCGCTGACCCAAGCCGGGAAAAAAGTGAACGCCAGTGTGTGCGGCACCGCAAACTCGATCACATCCTGCCCGGCCGCGTTGTGGCCGCGCAGCATGGCACGGGTCGATTGCAAACCCTGCAGCATCTCGAGCGACTGGCTGTAGAGCGTTTCGCCGGCCGGGGTCAGCCGGGTGGGGTAGGAGCGTGGCGCAGTTGCGCGGAACGGCTGAAGCTGCGGGTCTCAGCCAGACTGACGAAATCTTCAAGCCATTTGGTTTCCATAGCGGGATTATGGCGCTGCGGAACAGCGTGCGCGAAGGCTTCAACATCGGCTGGACACCTCGCTGCACAAGGCCGGGTTGCAGCCCGGATGCTGACCGATATCGCACTCAGTAGCTATTATTTTTATAGCTGCTCGCGCAGGTATTTATTGGGCTACAGGCCTTTTCTTCTTTAATACTGGCATGCAGGCGCGCCCATTGCGGCTCGGACGCAGACCTGCACCTGGGCGGCGCAGGCAGCCAAGTCAGCCCTGCTCTTCGGCCGAACTCTGCTGCAGCGACCACATGCGCGCGTACGCGCCCTGCATGTCCAGCAACTGCGCGTGCGTGCCGCGCTCGACGATGCGGCCGTGGTCCATCACCAGGATTTCGTGCGCATCGACCACCGTGGACAGCCGGTGCGCAATG
>NCGI01000008.1 GCA_002256925.1 Polaromonas sp. 28-63-22 | reverse complement strand
GAGCGTACTGTGCAGCTTGAGCTCGATCTTGCCGGCCGCGACTTTTTCATGCAGCTTGTCGATCAGGATGGCCTCAGCCTTGAACTTGTCGCGGCGATGAACCAGTGTGACCTTGCTCGCGATGTTCGACAGGTACAGCGCCTCTTCGACGGCGGTGTTTCCGCCGCCGACCACGCACACGTCCTGATTCTTGTAGAAGAACCCGTCGCAGGTCGCGCAGCCCGACACGCCACGGCCCATGAAGGCGGTCTCGGAAGGCAAGCCCAGGTACTTCGCCGATGCGCCGGTGGCGATGATCAGTGCGTCGCAGGTGTAGGTGCCGCTGTCACCCGTCAGTGTGAAAGGCCGCTTGCTGAAATCAACGGTATGGATGTGGTCGAAGATGATTGTCGTGTTGAATCGCTCTGCATGCTCCAGAAAACGCTGCATCAGATCGGGGCCCTGCACGCCGTGGGGGTCGGCGGGCCAGTTGTCAACGTCGGTGGTGGTCATGAGCTGGCCACCCTGGGCGATGCCCGTGATCAGCACCGGGTTGAGGTTGGCGCGTGCCGCATACACCGCAGCGGTATAGCCGGCAGGACCCGAGCCAAGGATGAGGACTTTCGAATGGTTCATGCTTAAAAACTGATTGGGAAACTTTTGGAAGTCGGGTAGAGTCACGTCGCGCGCAAGCATCGGTGGTGCCCGGCGCTCACGGTGCTTTTCAACGACATTGTAAGAACTTGCGCGGGCAGCTCACCAGGCGCCTGCGGTGAAATTGGGAGATTACGCATATGGCAACAATGGTGTCGAATCTGGAGCTGATTCGCCGGGTCCCTCTTTTTTCCATGTTGACGGCCGCACAGGCCGAATCCGTTTCGGCCGCCGTCGTGAAGCGTCGTTTCAAGCGCGGCGAAGACATTGTGCAGCAGGGGAAAAAAACGGATGCGCTCACGATCATCCTCACTGGTCGGGCCCGGGTCATCACCACCGATACGCGCGGCCGTGAGGTGATTTTGGCTACGCTGCAGCCGGGTGCCTACGTCGGCGAGATGAGCCTCATCGACGACCAGCCCCATTCCGCCACAGTGCGGGCCGAAGTGCAGACCGATGCACTCATTCTGGGGCGTCTGGAATTTGCCCGCTGCCTGCCCGAAAATAGCTCCATGGCCTACGCCGTGATGAAGGGTCTGGTGCAACGTCTGCGCCATGCAGATCGGCAGATCGAGTCGCTGGCCTTGATGGACGTGTATGGGCGCGTGGCGCGTGCCCTGCTTGAGTTCGCCAGCGAGGACGCAGAAGGCAATGCGGTCATACGCGACAAGGTCTCGCGTCAGGACGTGGCCAAAATGGTTGGCGCGTCGCGCGAAATGGTCAGCCGGGTCATGAAAGATCTGGAAGAACGCGGCTTCATTGAAAGCCGCCCGGACGGTTCGATGCTGGTCAAGGAGCGTCTTCATTCACTGGGCTGATAGCGGCGGGGTCATTGTCAGACTGCCGCCCGGTTGTTTCGCCGTGGCTGTCCCTGTTGTTTTCACCCACATCCGGAGCGGGGCGTTTGCACAACTGCGGTAAGCTTCCCGCTGGTCCATGACTTATTCACTCGACACCCTGAACTCGCGCAACGCTCCTGCCGCGACTGCGCCCGGCGGCATCCGGCGATTCGCGCACGAAGTCTCCCTGATTCTGGGCCTGCTGGGCCTTGTTTTCTGGCTTGCTGCCTTGCTGAGTTTCACGCCGCAGGACGCAGCCTGGTCCACCTCGGGCAGTGCTGACGTTGTCGCCGGCGCACAGGCCATCACACGCAATTTCGGCGGACGCATCGGTGCCTGGCTCGCCGATGCGAGTTATTTCCTGCTCGGTTTTTCTGTCTGGTGGGCGCTGGCTGCGGGCGTCCGTGCCTGGTTGTCGTCGCTTGCGCGCTGGCTGCGCGGTGAGCCGATCACGCCTGACACCTACCGCAATGCCGACCGGCTCAAATTCTGGTTTTGTCTCGCGCTGCTGCTCATTGCCAGCGCCGCGCTCGAATGGTCACGTCTTTATCGCTACGAGGTCCGGTTGCCCGGTCATGCGGGTGGTGTACTCGGCTACCTGGCAGGGTCGGCCGGTGTCAAATGGCTCGGATTTGCCGGCTCGGGCCTGGTGTTCATTGCGCTGGGTGTGATTGCGGTGTCGGTGGTGTTTCGTTTCTCGTGGGCGCATGTGGCGCTTGACCTCGGCGCGTGGATCGACAACCTGATCGATTCACGCCGCGAAAAACGCGAGATTGCCCAGGACCAGGCCCTTGGCAAGGTTGCCGCACGCGAACGCGAAGAAACACTGATCGATGAGCGCATCGAGATCGAGGAGCATCATCCGGTGCCGGTTTTGATCGAGCCCACGCTGGTGGACATTCCCAAAAGCGCGCGTGTGGTCAAAGAACGGCAGAAGCCGCTGTTCACTGAAATGCCCGACTCCAGGTTGCCGCAGGTCGACCTGCTGGATGGCGCTTTGATCCGGCAGGAAACCGTGGCGCCCGAGACGCTGGAGATGACCTCGCGCCTGATCGAGAAAAAGCTGAAAGATTTCGGCGTCGAGGTGCGGGTCGTGGCCGCTGCGCCCGGCCCGGTCATAACCCGCTACGAGATCGAGCCCGCAACCGGTGTGAAAGGCTCGCAGGTCGTCAACCTCGCCAAAGACCTGGCGCGCGCGCTGAGCCTGGTGTCGATCCGGGTGATTGAAACCATTCCCGGCAAGAATTACATGGCGCTGGAGCTGCCCAACGCCAAGCGCCAATCCATCAAACTCAGCGAGATTCTGGGCTCGCAGGTGTACCACGAGGCCAAGTCGATGCTGACGATTGGCCTGGGCAAAGACATCGGTGGCAATGCAGTCGTGGCCGATCTGGCCAAGATGCCGCATTGCCTGGTGGCAGGAACGACGGGCTCGGGCAAATCGGTCGGTATCAACGCGATGATTTTGAGCCTGCTCTACAAGGCCGATGCGCGTGATGTGCGCCTGCTGCTGATCGACCCGAAGATGCTCGAGATGAGCGTCTATGAAGGCATTCCGCACTTGCTGGCACCTGTCGTGACGGACATGCGGCAGGCCGCCCACGGCCTGAACTGGTGTGTGATGGAGATGGAAAAGCGCTACAAGCTGATGAGCAAGCTCGGCGTGCGCAACCTGGCGGGCTACAACGTCAAGATCGACGAAGCCAAGGCCCGGGGCGAATTCCTCTACAACCCGTTCAGCCTCACGCCTGACCAGCCCGAACCGCTGGAACGTTTGCCGTACATCGTGGTGGTGATCGACGAGCTGGCCGACCTGATGATGGTGGTCGGCAAAAAGATTGAAGAACTGATCGCCCGCCTGGCCCAGAAGGCCCGCGCCGCCGGCATTCACCTGGTGCTGGCCACCCAGCGTCCCAGCGTGGATGTGATCACCGGCCTGATCAAGGCGAACATCCCCACGCGCCTGTCGTTCCAGGTGTCGAGCAAGATTGACAGCCGCACCATTCTTGACCAGATGGGCGCCGAGGCGCTGCTCGGCATGGGCGACATGCTTTATATGCCCAGCGGCACCGGTTTTCCGATTCGTGTGCATGGCGCGTTCGTCAGCGACGACGAGGTTCATCGCGTCGTGGCCTACCTGAAGCAGCAGGGCGAGCCGAACTACATCGAAGGCGTGCTCGAGGGCGGCGTGGTCGATGGCGAAGGCGGGGACTTGCTCGGCGACCTGAACGTCGGCGGCGGCCAGGGTGACGAAAAAGACCCGATGTACGACCAGGCGGTCGAGGTGGTCCTGAAGAACCGCAAGGCATCAATTTCGCTGGTCCAGCGCCATCTCAAGATCGGCTACAACCGGGCCGCCCGCATGCTCGAGGAGATGGAAAAATCAGGGCTGGTCAGCGCCATGTCGGGCAGCGGCCAGCGCGAGATTCTGGTGCCGGCGCGGGCCGAGTGAGCCACCGCCGGCCGACCAGGACACGGGCCGATCCGCACTGCACCGTGTCCGCACCGCCGACAGCATCTGTTACCTCAGCGCTACCCCGCGTTTACCGGCCTGAAACATGGGGCAAGCAAGCTGGGTTTTCATCCGGTTCCGGCATGCAAACCCGATGCCGCCGACAATCCCCGACAGGCCACTATTTTTAACCGAGTCACCATGACCCTCATCTTTCCTGACCCCGGCACCACGCCCGCCGTGCCGCTCCTGAGGCGCTTTGTCCGCGCGGCGCGGCGCGGCACGGTGCTTGTGTCGCTCGGCGCAGTCGCTATGATTTCAATAGCTGCTTACGCACAATCTGCGGGGGCTGCAGGCCTCAATAGCCTTGAAGACTTCATTAAAACGACAAAAAGCGGTCGTGCCAGCTTTTCGCAGGTCGTGACCAGTCCGTCCAAAGACGGCCAGGCGCCGAAGATCAAGACCTCGACCGGCAGCTTTGAGTTCCTACGGCCCAACCGTTTCAAGTTCATCTACAAAAAACCCTTCGAGCAAAGTATCGTGGCCGATGGGCAAACGCTGTGGCTTTACGACGTGGACCTGAACCAGGTCACATCGCGCAAACTGGCGCAGGTGCTTAATGGCACGCCAGCCGCTGTCATCGCGGCGGCGGCCGACCTCAAGGGCTTGCAGGCCGACTTCACGCTGACGCCCTTGCCCGAGAAGGCCGGGCTGCAGTGGGTTGAGGCCACGCCCAAGACCAAGGAAGGGCAGTTGCAAAGCATTCGCGTGGGCTTCAAGGCCGTTGAGAACCAGGGCCAGAAAGGCACAGAGCTCGGCATACTGGAAATTCTCGACAGTTTCGGCCAGAAGTCGGTGATGACCTTCAGCCAGTTCGAGATCAACCCGGCACTCAGCGCGGCTGATTTCCAGTTCAAACCGCCCGCCGGCGCTGATGTCATCCGCCAGTAGTCGCCGCCCTCCGCGTTGCATGTCCCGTGGCTGATGTGATTTCCGAACCGACGACACCCGCCGATGGCTCGAACCCCTTCTGAAGACCAGAACCGGGCGCCGCTGGCCGAGAGGTTGCGGCCGCACAAACTCGGCGCCGTGATCGGTCAGCAGCATTTGCTGGGCGACGGCATGCCGCTGCGCATCGCGTTCGAATCGGGTCAGCCGCACAGTTGCATCCTGTGGGGGCCACCGGGGGTCGGCAAAACCACCATCGCGCGCCTGATGGCAAGCAGTTTTGACGCGCACTTCATCACTATTTCGGCGGTGCTCGGTGGTGTCAAGGACATCCGGGAAGCCGTGGAGCAGGCGCAGATCTGGCGCGAACAGGGCGGACGCCGCACGATTGTGTTTGTCGATGAGGTGCACCGCTTCAACAAGAGCCAGCAGGACGCGTTTTTGCCGCATGTCGAAAGTGGCCTGTTCACCTTCATCGGCGCCACCACCGAAAACCCGTCGTTCGAAGTGAACTCGGCGCTGCTGTCGCGCGCCGTCGTGTATGTGCTGCAGCCGCTGACAGAGCCAGATCTCAAGCAAATCGTAGCCGCAGCCCTTGCAGAACGTGCGCTACCAGCTATCGAAAGCATAGCGGATGACGCGCTGGAGCGGCTTGTGGCCTATGCCGACGGCGACGCCCGGCGACTGCTCAACACGCTGGAAACGCTGGGTATCGCCGCGCTCAGTGACAAGTCGGCTGAAAAAACCACCCACGTGACCGACGCCTGGCTGATGAAGGTGCTCGGTGAGCGGATGCGCCGCTACGACAAGGGCGGCGAGCAGTTCTACGACACCATTTCGGCGCTGCACAAGTCCGTGCGCGGCTCCGATCCTGACGCCGCACTTTACTGGTTCATGCGTATGCTCGACGGTGGTGCCGAGCCGCTCTACATGGCGCGGCGGCTGGTCCGCATGGCCAGCGAAGACATCGGTCTGGCCGACCCGCGTGCGCTGCGCATGGCGCTTGATGCTGCCGAAGTCTATGAGCGGCTGGGCTCGCCCGAAGGCGAGCTGGCCCTGGCGCAGTGCGTGGTGTACCTGGCGATGGCGCCAAAATCCAACGCGGTGTACAAGGCCTTCAACGCCGCCAAGGCATTCATCAAGCAGGACGGCACGCGGCCGGTACCGCTGCATCTGCGCAATGCACCGACGAAGCTGATGAAAAATCTCGACTACGGCAAGAACTACCGTTACGCGCACAACGAAGACGACGGTTTTGCAGCCGGCGAGAACTATTTCCCTGAAGGCATGCCGCCACCCGGGTGGTACCAGCCTGTCAGCCGGGGTCTGGAAATCCAGATTGCCGATAAGCTGGCTGCCCTCAAACTCAGGAATAATCAGAAAAAGTAATGCCGTCCGGCATTCACTGATAAAACGCGGTTCTCGCCGGAAGGCCGCAATTCGCAAGGGTAAACCCGGCGAAAACGCGGCCGCTGGCCCGATTCTCGCTTTGCACGCTTGGCTACAATCCGGCCACCGGCTCGCCACGTTCACCAGTTTCTGGTTCCAATGGGCGGGCTTTTTGTCAACTTGCATGGTCCTCTGGCGATCCCGGCGGCTCGATGACGTTCCGGCGGTGGCGCACGGTTGGCAATTTCAATCTAACGGAGAATGAGTATGGAAGTATTGCTTCAGCAGATCATCAACGGTCTGGTGCTGGGCAGCATGTATGCCCTGATCGCGCTGGGCTACACCATGGTTTACGGCATCATCAACCTCATCAATTTTGCCCACGGCGAAGTGTTGATGGTCGGTGCGCTGACCAGCTGGACCATCATCGGCCTGATGCAGGATTCGTTGCCCGGCACACCCGGCTGGCTGATCCTGCTGATTTCGCTGTTGATTGCGTTTGTGGTGTGCGGCGCACTCAATTTCGCGATTGAAAAGATTGCCTACCGTCCGCTGCGCAATTCCCCCAAACTGGCCCCGCTGATCACCGCCATCGGCATGTCGCTGCTGCTGCAGACGCTGGCCATGATCATCTGGAAGCCCAACTACAAGCCGTATCCCACGCTGCTGCCCAGCGAGCCGTATCAGTTTGGCGGCGCGGTGATTACCGTCACGCAGATTTTCATCCTGGGCGCGACGGCGTTGTCGCTGGCCGTGCTGATGTGGCTGGTGCATTACACCCGGCTCGGCCGGGCGATGCGCGCGACGGCCGAGAACCCGCGCGTGGCCGCGCTGATGGGCGTGCGGCCCGACACGGTGATTTCGGCGACCTTCGTCATCGGCGCCGTGCTGGCCGCGCTGGCTGGCGTGATGTATGCGTCGAACTACGGCACGGTGCAGCACACCATGGGCTTTTTGCCTGGACTCAAGGCGTTTACGGCCGCCGTGTTCGGTGGTATCGGTAACCTCGGCGGTGCCGTGCTGGGCGGCATTTTGCTGGGGCTGATCGAATCGATCGGCGCCGGCTACATCGGACCGCTCACGGGCGGCGTGCTGGGCAGCCAGTACTCGGACATTTTTGCTTTTATCGTGCTGATTTTTGTGCTCACCCTGCGGCCGTCGGGCTTGCTCGGTGAACGTGTGGCCGACCGGGCCTAGGGTTGGTCAAGCTGCCAAAAGGAGAAATTTTGATGAAATCCAGAAAAATCACCACGTTTTTGATCGCCGCCGTCGTGCTGATCGTGCTGCCGCTCATCTTGCAGCAGGGCGGTAACGCATGGGTGCGCATTCTCGACATGGCGCTGCTGTATGTGCTGCTGGCCCTTGGCCTCAATATCGTGGTCGGCTACGCCGGTTTGCTCGACCTCGGTTACGTCGCGTTTTTTGCGGTGGGCGCCTACCTGGCGGCGCTGCTGGGTTCACCCCATCTGGCAGAAGCCTTTCCGTCCATCGCTGCCGCCTTCCCCAACGGCTTGCACTTGCCGATATGGGCCATCATTCCGGTGTCTGCCGGCGTGGCGGGGCTTTTCGGGGTCTTGCTGGGTGCGCCTACGCTGAAGCTGCGTGGCGATTACCTGGCCATCGTGACGCTCGGCTTCGGTGAAATCATCCGCGTGTTCCTGAACAACCTGGACCGCCCCATCAACCTGACCAACGGCCCCAAGGGCATCAACCAGATCGACTCGATCAAGTTTTTCGGACTCGACCTTGGCCAGTCGCACACCCTGCTGGGCTTCGAGATCAGCTCGGTGTCGATGTACTACTACCTGTTCCTGGGTCTTGTGATTGTCTCGGTGGTGATTTGCCACCGGCTTGAAAATTCGCGTATCGGACGTGCCTGGATGGCCATTCGCGAAGATGAAATTGCCGCCAAGGCCATGGGCATCAACACCCGCAACATGAAGCTGCTGGCCTTCGGCATGGGCGCCACCTTTGGCGGCGTGTCGGGCGCGATGTTTGCGTCGTTCCAGGGCTTCGTGTCCCCTGAATCATTCAGCCTCATGGAGTCGGTGATGATTGTTGCCATGGTGGTACTGGGCGGCATCGGTCATTTGCCTGGCGTCATCCTCGGTGCGCTGCTGCTGGCGGCTTTGCCGGAAGTGCTTCGGTACCTCGCCGGTCCGCTGCAGGCCATGACGGATGGCCGGCTCGACTCGGCCATTTTGCGGCAGTTGCTGATTGCGCTGGCGATGATCACCGTGATGCTCATGCGTCCGCGCGGCTTGTGGCCCTCGCCCGAGCACGGCAAGTCGCTGAACCCGACGCCGGGCAAAGACCCGATTCAGTCGATCAACCCTTAAGGACACGGTTCATGAGCGAAACCATTCTTAAAGTCGCTGGCGTATCGAAGCGCTTTGGCGGTCTGCAGGCCCTGAGCGACGTTGGCATTCATATCGAGCGCGGCCAGGTTTATGGGCTGATCGGACCGAACGGCGCTGGCAAAACCACGTTCTTCAACGTACTGACAGGTCTGTACACGCCCGACAGTGGCACCTTCGAGCTTGCCGGAAAACCCTACAAACCCACGGCGGTTCACGAAGTGGCCAAGGCAGGCATTGCGCGCACGTTTCAGAACATTCGCCTCTTTGCCGACATGACGGCGCTGGAAAACGTGATGGTCGGCCGTCACATCCGCACCAAGTCGGGGTTGTTGGGTGCAGTCTTTCGCACGCCGGGGTTCAAACACGAAGAAGCCGCCATTGCCCGGCGCTCGCAGGAACTGCTTGACTACGTGGGCGTCGGAAAATACGCCAATTTCAAGGCACGCACGCTCAGCTACGGCGACCAGCGGCGCCTTGAGATCGCGCGCGCGCTGGCGACCGATCCGCAACTGATCGCGCTCGACGAGCCTGCAGCGGGCATGAACGCGACTGAAAAAGTGCAGTTGCGCGAGCTGATCGACCGTATCCGCAAGGACAACCGGACGATTTTGCTGATCGAGCACGATGTCAAGCTGGTGATGGGGCTGTGCGACCGGGTGACGGTGCTCGACTACGGCAAGCAGATCGCGGAAGGCGCGCCTGCCGATGTACAGAAAGATGAAAAAGTGATCACCGCCTATTTGGGCACCGGTCATTGAAGGAAAAAAGCAGCATGGCAAACACACTTCTCAAAGTGACTGGCCTCAAAGTGGCCTACGGCGGCATCCAGGCTGTCAAGGGCGTTGACTTTGAAGTCAGCGAAGGCGAACTGGTCACGCTGATCGGCTCCAACGGCGCTGGCAAGACGACCACGATGAAAGCCATCACCGGCACGCTGCCGATGCTGGCGGGCGACATCGAATACCTTGGCAAAAGCATCAAGGGCCGCGGCGCCTGGGATCTGGTCAAGGAGGGCCTGGCCATGGTGCCCGAAGGCCGCGGCGTGTTTGCCCGCATGACCATCACCGAGAACCTGCAGATGGGCGCCTACATCCGCAACGACAAAGCCGGCATTGCCGCTGACATTGAAAAAATGTTCGCGCTGTTTCCACGGCTGCGTGAACGCAAGGATCAGCTCGCCGGCACCATGTCCGGCGGTGAGCAGCAAATGCTGGCGATGGGCCGGGCGCTGATGAGCCGGCCCCGTGTGCTGCTGCTCGACGAGCCTTCGATGGGACTGTCGCCGATCATGGTGGACAAGATCTTCGAGGTCGTGCGCGACGTGTCGGCGCTCGGCATGACGGTGCTCTTGGTCGAGCAGAACGCCAGCCGCGCGCTGGGGATTGCGAACCGTGGCTACGTGATGGAGTCCGGCAACGTCACGATGAATGGCGACGCAAAAGCCTTGCTCAACGATCCGCGCGTCAGGGCTGCCTACCTGGGTGAATAGGCATGATATTGGCTTGAAGGCCAATGGTTACCTGCGCCGGCAGCTATCATTTTCGTAGCGATTGAATGCCTCGAAGCCGTGGCTCGAACCTCCAGGTTTTACGGCTGGCATCTTTGACTTGGCAGTTATTCGAATGAGATCCGGGTAGCCTTGACGATGCTGCCGGCGGTCGAAGCAACCGTCGTTCCCTTGACCTCGATGTTTGCACCGACGATCAATGAAGCGGGAAAGCCGTTGCTAAATTCAGCGGTGCTGAAGTCCACCGTCACTTCGCGCAACACCAGGGTCTTCGCCGACGCGTTCAGGCTGGAGACCTTGCCATGAAGTTCGAACTTCAGGGTGTCGTTTTCGCTCTCGAGTTTGACTTGTCTGGCCACCAAAATACCCTTGACCAGACTGCCGTCAACCTCGACACGGTCGCCTAATTTGAGGCCGCTCGGAACGGCAGCGCCGCTGGCATCGACAGGCTGCCCATTGACGCCGAATTTGTTCGTCGAGGTAAAGGCGGTGATCGTGCCTTCGATCTCGGCTTCGTCGCGCTCGGCGATCTCCGCTTCGACCAGACGGATCTTCAGCGCCTTGCGGGTTCCGGTGAGAAGCGTCACGGCGAGCTGAAGTCGCACGAGCAAGCCGTTGGCCAGCACCAGACCGCCCGGCAGGTCGATGGGGGTAGCAAAGCTGATCGCCAGCGCGCCGATCTTGAAGGTTCTGGCGGCGCCATCGAAGGCGCTGATGGTGCCCTGCAGCTTGAAGGCCTTGACGTTGGAAAGAAGCTCACGCTCGATGCGCGTCGCTGTGATGACGTTGTTCAACGGGTCGACGAAGCCGTGTACTTCAACAATATCGTTGAGGGCCAGCGAGGCCAGACCGGCCAATCCGTCTTCGAAGAAGGTGGTGGCTGTCACATTGACCGTTTGCCCCAGCACCTTCAACTGTTGGTTGTTGGTGTCAATGCTCTCGACCGGTCCCAGCAGTTCGCTGCGAACCTCGATGGTCTCGGCGTCCGCGTTGATGCCATTTTTGGGCGTGCCCTTGACCCGCACCAGCATGCCCAGCTTGAGCTGGTTGCGCAGGTCGCGGTCACCGTCGTCGATATCGACGATGCTGCTTGCTTTCGAATCGTCAAACCGGATGCCGCCCACAATGATGGAGCCGAAGCCGCTGATGGGGCCTGTTGAAAAAGAGCCGGTTCCGCCGCTGGAGACGCCCGCAACTGCGCCGGCACCGGATGCCCCATTGCCTGCGCCGCCACCGCCACCGCAGCCGGCCAGCGAAACCGCGCTGGCCAGAACCGTCAGTAACAATGCGTCGCGCCGATTGAGGCCGTCGGCCGTGGAGGTTGTCGTCGAGTGTTTCATGCTTTGCTTTCCTGGGTAATGGCAGACGTCGAGGCCTGCAAGTCTGGTGGCATGGCGGACGACCAGCTGTACATGCCAATGCGGATACTGTGGTTCTGCGGCCTTCCCAACTGGCGGTCTTTTTCGATCAACTGTTCCAGCTGCGGGGCGAGTTCGGTCAGCAGTGTGCGCCATTGCGTGGTGATCAGACTGGCACTTTCCACCACCGACTCGGCCGACAACTCGTCGGCAAATATGGCTTGTTCCATGTGCTGCCGGCCGTCGTTCAGGACATTGGCAACCGCCGCGCGGAGGTGATCACCGACGTTGTCCCCGAGATACTGCAGCATTTGCGCCCAGTCACCACGGGGTACAAAGGCGTCCCGCAGCAGCGCGACTTCGTCACTGGCCGGCAGGCGTGTAGCTAGCTGCAGTCGACACAGCTCATCGAGCAATGTTCGCGGGTGTACATCGCGTGTCACGGACTGGGCGAGCGCTTCAAAACTTGGGGCCGGTCCGTGTCGCCGGAGTTGCAAAGGCTTGCCGTCCGTACCGCGCAGCGTCGGGTCCGAAAGCCATTGGGTGAACAGCTCGGTGATGGGAGAACGCGGCGCTTCGGCAGCGGTGTCGGGGGCGCGCGAGAGGCGGTTCACTTCACGCCTCGTCAGGCCTGTAGCCGCACTGATGCGGCTGGCCACGCAGGCCGATGCAGGGGAGGGTTGCGTGTCGTGCGCGGCCCGTACGAGAGCGACGCGCAAGCGTTCTTCGACGGCTTGAACACGAATGCCTTTGGACAGGCAAAGTTGCGCCAGTGGCGCGAATACGCCATCGAGCGCAGCGATGGCTGCAAGCTGGTCGGCATTGAATGCCTCCACCGCGCGGGCGTCGCCAGAAGTGGCGGCAATGGCAGCGACTGATTGCGGAGGGATTTTCATAGTCCTGAACTATAAAGATGTGAAAGGCATCCTGGTTGTGAGGCCATGTAATCAGGAACTGCGAAAGTTGGCGTCGGTGATGCGCTGCTTCGCTCTGGCGTGACGCGGGAAACTAGTCGGGTGTCCGACGGGTTGATGTGAAACGTATGGCGACAAAAAACGGGGACCCTGGCAGCGCGTGAGCGGCTGCATCTGCAACCGCTCACGCGCGACGAAGGCTTATTTTTCGAGCGAAATTTCAGTCGCCGTGACGATGTTGCCGTTGGAAAGAACGCCTTTGATTTCCACGTTGTTCCCGTTCGCCAGATTGACCAGCGTTGCACCGTTCTTGAACAGTGTCGTGGTGTTGCTGTAAGTGACCGAGACGCCCCGCACCATGAATGTCCTCGCCGTCTTGTCCAGCGCGCTGACCAGTCCGTGCAATTCAAACTTGTATTTGTCGTCTTCGCCTTTTTCCAGTTTCACTTTGGTTGCCATCAGCACGCCGTTGACCACACGCCCCTCAACCTCTACTCGCGCACCAACGACAAGGCCGGTGGTGCCATTTTTGAAGGTGGCGGCGCTGGCATCGACCGGCAGACCGTTGACGCTGAAGCGGCTCGTGGATGTGAGTGCTGTGATGATGCCTTCCACTTCGGCTTCATCAGCGTCATCGCGCCGATTGTCGGCCGTACGGATTTTCAGGGCGGTGCGTGTTCCGGTCAGCGGGTTGATGGCCAGTCGCACGCGCACCACCAGCTTGTCTGCCAGGGTCAGGCCCGCTGGCAGATCGGCAGTCAGGTAGCTGATGGTCAGGGTGCCAATGCTGAAGGTTTTCGTGGCTGTGTTTAATCCGCTGATGGCGCCCTGCAGTTTGAACGCGTTACGTTTGGTTTCGCGTTCCACGCGGGTCGCGACCATGGTTTTGTTCAGAGGATCGACAAAACCATAAACCTCGACCACGTCAGCCGACTTCAAGGCTGCCAATGTCAGGCCATCCTCAAAGACCGTTGTGGGCGTGGTGGTGACGGTCTGGCCAAGCACCTGCATGGATGTGCCCGTGATGGCGTCAATGGGCCCGAGGAGCTCGCTGTAAACCTCAATGGTGTTGGCGTTCGCCCTGATGCTGACGCCGTCATCTGACTTTTTGCCGCCTTTGACCATGACGACCATACCGAGCTTGAGATCGCCGCTTGACCGGGTCGCGCCGTCGTCGTCGCTGACGCTTGCCGCCGAATCATCGTAGCGAACGCCGCCGACGATGATGGAGCCGAATCCGGTGATGGCACCCGTCGTGGATGAACCCGAGCCTGCGATCGTGCCGCCGGTTGGGGCCGTGCCGCCACCGCCACCGCCACCGCCGCAGCCGGCCAGAGCCAGCGCGCTGCCCAGCACGGTCAACATCAGTCCTTCCCGGCGGGTGATGCCTTCCCCGGAAGCGATTGACAGGATTTGTTTGGAGTTTTTCATGGAGTGCTTTCGTTGAGGTTGAAGAGGTTGGGTTCAAAAATCCGGGTGCGGGAGAACGAATGATTCAAGAAACGGCGAGCGGGTAGAAGCCGCGATGAAGTTCCGGGCGGTCCGGTTGCGGCCCTGCTGCGGTCACTTTTTCGAACGGGCAAATGATCTGCAGAAGCGGCAGCGTTCAGTTTCAGGCGGCTTGTCTGTGCGAGCTCTGTCACCCATTTGACGCATGCGGTCAACCACTTTCGGGACTGCGCGCGGTGCTCGTCAAAAGCACGTCTACATCCCGAATGAGGTGTGCTCGCAAGCGGCAGGCAGATTGGAGGTACGGCGGTACGCATGGAGCGAATTATATATGTGCACAACACACATTTGTCGAAAAAATTTATTCAAACGATGCCGAAGTACTACATAGCTGTTCAATTTACGTGTTGAATGGGCGCTGTCGGACCAGAGATTGAATCCCCCGGCATCTGGAGACCCCGAGCCTCAACAGTCCTGGCGGCCGGCGTGTCGGAACAGGCGGCTCGGTGCAAAGCAAGGGTTCCGGACGACTTGTCCGATAATCGCGCGGCTATGAAAACCCTGTCTGAATGGCTCGCCCACTGCGAGCGCCTGCACCCTCAAACCATCGACATGGGACTGGGGCGCGTGCGCGTCGTGGCAGCGCGCATGGCGCTGGCATTTGACTGCCCCATCATCACGGTGGCGGGCACCAACGGGAAGGGCTCCAGTTGCGCCATGCTGGAGGCGATCCTGCTGGCGTCGGGCTACCGCACCGGTGTCTACACCTCGCCGCACCTCGTGCATTTCGAAGAGCGTTGCCGGATTCGCGGCGATGTCGTCACCGCTACTGATTTAATAGCATGCTTCGAAGACGTCGAGCGGGCCAGAGTGCTCAATGGTGATGAAGTCTCGCTGAGCTACTTCGAATTCACGACGCTGGCGATCCTGCGCTTGCTGGCGAAGAGCGCACTCGACGTGGTGATTCTGGAGGTCGGTCTTGGCGGTCGTCTTGATGCGGTCAATGTCCTGGACACCGATTGCGCCCTGATCACCAGCATCGACCTCGACCACATGGCCCTGCTCGGCAACGACCGGGAAAGCATTGGCTTTGAAAAGGCCGGCATCATGCGCCCGGGCAGGCCCGCCGTGGTGAGCGATCCGATGCCGCCGCAAAGCGTGGTGGACCATGCAGCGAGAGTGGGCGCTGACCTGTGGCGCCTGGGCCATGACTTCAATTTTTCCGGTGACAAGCAGCAGTGGGGCTGGGCCGGACGCGGAAGGCGTTATGCGGGCCTGGCCTACCCGGCGCTGCGGGGTGCGAACCAGCTTGTGAACGCATCGGGCGTGCTGGCGGCACTGACGGCCCTGCGTGACCGACTGCCCGTCACGGCGCAGGCCGTGCGCAACGGGCTCTCGGTGGTGGAGTTGCCGGGCCGGTTCCAGATCATTCCGGGTCAGCCGACGCTGGTGCTTGACGTGGCCCACAACCCGCATTCGGTCGCCGCGCTGGCCGAGAACCTGGACGCGATGGGGTTTTATCCGTGCACCCATGCCGTCTTCGGTGCCATGGCCGACAAGGATGTGGCACCCATGCTGGCGCGGATGGGGCCGCTGGTTGACAAGTGGTACTTCACGGATTTGCCGACCACGCGCGCAGCTGGCGGCGACGTGCTGCATTCACGGTGGCAAGCTGGCGAATCACGGCGCGATGTGTCCGCCAGCGTCTTCAAAAGCCCCGGCGAAGCACTGCAGGCTGCGGTCAGAGCCGCAGACCCCGCTGATAGAATTGTGGTTTTCGGCTCGTTCTATACGGTGGGCGGCATTCTGGAAAGCGGTGTGCCCCGGTTGACGGCCCCGCACCTGGGCGCCTGAGGGGCGTCCCGCCGGTCCGCCAGGCCTCCGGAGCAAGGCTTGCGCAGAGCCTGCGCGTGGGTCACCCGGGACCGACGCACGCCGCAGGCGCCGATGTCCTTCATGCCTTGCGGCTAACCTTTCAAAAGCATCAACGGACTCACGCAAAACACCATGGCGCTTTTCAACTTCCGCCGGGGCGGCTCCAACGCTGCGCCCAATGCCGCTTCAGCCGCTCAGCCCGAAACCGCCGACGTGGTGCGTCGGCGGGCCAAACACCGGCTGATAGGCTCGGCCGTACTGGTGTTGCTCGGCGTGGTGGGTTTTCCGCTGCTGTTCGATACCCAGCCACGCCCGGTTGCGGTGGACATCCCGATCGAGATTCCCGCCAGGAGCAGCGCCAAACCCCTGGTGATTACGCCGCCGCCCGCTACCGACACCGCTAAACCGACGACGGACAAAGCTGCTGCTGACAAGTCTGCAGCTGAAAAATCCGCAGCTGACAACGTCACGACCGATGCCAGTCTGGCGCCGCAAGAAGAAATATTGCCATCGAAACCGGCTGCAGCCCAGGTACCACCTGCGCAGGCCGCTATAAAAAACGAAGCGAAACCCGCCGACAAAGCGGAAGTGAAAACCGAAACCAGGCCGGCTGCCAAAGCGGAATCCCGGCCCCTGGCCAAGCCCGCAGGCAGTGAGGATGCCGCGCGGGCAACCGCCCTGCTCAACGGCAGCGCTGGCGCCACGCCGCCAGCGGGCAAAACGCCTCCGGCCGCTGCCGAAGGCCGGCTGGTGGTGCAGGTGGGTGCCTTCGCCGACGCCGACAAGGCGCGAGAGGCACGTGTCAAGCTTGAAAAGGCGGGCCTGAAAACCTACACCCAGGTGGCCGACACCAAAGACGGCAAGCGCACGCGGGTGCGGGTCGGCCCGTTTGCCAGCAGGGCCGAGGCCGAAAAAGCCGCCAGCAAGATCAAGGCGCTTGATTTGCCGGCTTCCATCCTGACCTTGTAGTCAAGGCGGCGCAGCGCATGGCAGCGACCGACTGGGTTTTAATGGGCGTGCTGGGGTTTTCGCTGCTGCTGGGCGCCTGGCGCGGTCTGGTTTACGAGGTGTTGTCGGTGCTGGGCTGGGTGGTTTCGTTTTACGCCGCGCAATGGTTTGCGCCGCAGTTGTCGGAACTGCTGCCGATCCGTTCGGCGTCCGAATCGCTGCGCTACGCCGTCGCCTTTGTTCTGGTGTTTATTGCCGTCCTGTTTGCCTGGGGTTTGCTGGCGTTTCTTGTGAAAAAGCTGGTTCAGTCCATCGGGTTGCGGCCGGTGGACCGCACGCTGGGCGCGGCCTTCGGCGTGGTGCGCGGGCTGATCTTGCTGCTCGCGGCGACGGTGGTGATCAACATGACAGCGCTCAAAAACAGCGTCTGGTGGCAAGAGTCCAGGGGCGCACCGGCCCTGGCGGCCATCCTGAAGGGCCTGAAGCCCGCGTTGCCGGAGCGATTTGGCCAGTATCTGGGCTGACCAGGCCGATGCGCAAGCAGAAGGCAGAAGGCAGAAGTTTTTGTACCCATGGGTGAATTTTCAATGGATCGACAGCGGGTCAACAGCCCATCAATAGAGAGTCAACAGTGAGTCAAACACCATGTGCGGAATAGTCGGCGTCGTCAGCAAAGCCCCGGTCAATCAGCTGATCTATGACGGTTTGCTGCTGCTGCAGCACCGCGGCCAGGATGCTGCGGGGATCGTCACGCAGCAAGGGCGCAAGTTTTTCATGCACAAGGCCAAGGGCATGGTGCGCGATGTGTTTCGCACGCGCAACATGCGCGCGCTTCCGGGCAATGTGGGCCTGGGCCAGGTGCGTTACCCGACGGCCGGCAATGCCTTCAGCGAAGACGAGGCGCAGCCGTTTTATGTCAACGCGCCGTTCGGCCTGGTGCTGTCGCACAACGGCAACCTGACCAACGCGGCCGAACTGAAGGCCGAGCTGTTCAACACCGATCACCGCCACATCAACACCGACAGCGACTCTGAGGTGCTGCTCAATGTACTGGCGCACGAGCTGGAAAAAACCACGCGGGGCCTGCCGCTCAATCCGGTCGATGTGTTTGCTGCCGTGCGCGGCGTGCACAAGCGCATCAAGGGCTCCTACGCCGTGGTGGCGCTGATTGCCGGTCACGGCCTGCTGGCGTTTCGCGATCCGTTCGGGATTCGCCCACTGTGCATCGGGCATGGCCGCAACGAAGACGGCAAGACGGTCATGGTGGCCAGTGAATCCGTTGCGCTCGAGGGAACGGCACACCAGTTCGAGCGCGACATTGCGCCGGGCGAGGCCGTGTTTGTTGACATGGACGGTGTCGTGCATGCCGAGCAATGCGCGGACCATCCGAGGCTCAACCCGTGCATTTTCGAGTTCGTATACCTGGCGCGGCCGGACTCGGTTCTTGACGGAATTTCGGTTTATCAGGCACGCTTGAACCTCGGTGAAACACTGGCCAAGCGGGTCGTGTCAACCGTGCCGCCCAATGAGATCGACGTGATCATCCCGATCCCGGAATCGAGTCGCCCGAGTGCGACGCAACTGGCGCATTTGCTGGGCATTCCGTACCGCGAAGGCTTTGTCAAAAACCGTTATGTGGGTCGCACTTTCATCATGCCCGGCCAGGGTGTGCGCAAAAAATCAGTGCGCCAGAAACTCAACGTGATTGCCAGCGAATTCAAGGGTCGCAACGTGTTGCTGGTCGATGACTCCATCGTGCGCGGCACCACCAGCCGCGAGATCGTCCAGATGGCGCGCGACGCTGGTGCCCGCAAGGTCTACCTGGCCAGCGCTGCGCCGCCGGTACGTTACCCGAATGTGTACGGCATCGACATGCCGACGGCCGACGAGCTGGTCGCGCACGACCGGACTGTCGAAGAAATTCGCCAGGTGATCGGTTGCGATGCGCTGATCTACCAGGACGTGGAAGGCATGAAACGCGCCATCGGTTCGCTCAATGACAAGCTCGATGGCTTCGATGCCTCGTGCTTCGACGGCATCTACATCACCGGCGATATCACGCCTGAAACGATCGCCAAAATGAATGAACAGCGCGTCAGCAGCAGTGAGGAAAGCGAAGTCGACGTGTCCCGCCTTGCGCTGCCCAACCCGCAGGAAGCCTGAGCATGCCGGTTAAAAAACTACCTGAAGGTTTGCACCGCGACACGCTGGCCGTACGTGCCGGCTTGCCGCCAAGCCAGTACGGAGAAAACTCGGAAGCGCTGTTTCTCACCAGCGGCTTTGTGCAAACCGATGCTGAAACGGCAGCGCGCCGCTTTGCCGGCACCGAAGACGGCTACACCTACGGTCGCACGTCCAACCCGACGGTGACGAGTTTTGAGCAGCGCCTGGCCGCCATGGAGGGTACCGAGGCGGCGATCGGTGCCTCGACCGGCATGGGGGCGATCTTGATGCTCTGCATGGGCCTTCTCAAGGCCGGCGACCATGTGGTGTGTTCACGCTCCGTGTTCGGCTCGACCATGAATCTGTTCGGCCGCGAGTTTGCGAAATTTGGTGTGGAAACCACCTTTGTGTCCCAGACCGACCTGTCGCAGTGGCGCGCCGCGATGCGCCCCACGACCAAGTTGCTGTTTGCCGAAACCCCGACCAATCCGTTGACAGAGGTTTGTGACGTCCGGGCGCTGGCAGACCTGGCCCATGCAGCGGGGGCGCTCCTCGCCGTTGATAACTGTTTTTGCACGCCGGCGCTGCAGAGGCCCACGGAGTTGGGCGCCGATCTGGTGATTCACTCGGGCACCAAATACCTCGATGGCCAGGGCCGGGTGATGGCCGGTGCCATTTGCGGGCCGTCACGCCTGATTGTTGATGTTTTCGGTCCCATCGTGCGAACGGCTGGCATGACACTGTCGCCCTTCAGTGCCTGGGTCGTTCTCAAGGGGCTGGAAACGCTGGGTATCCGGATGCAGGCCCAGTGCGCCAATGCACTGGCGTTCGCACGCTGGCTGGAAACGCAGCCGGCCGTGGCGCGGGTGTATTTCCCGGGACTGGCTTCGCATCCGCAGCATGAGCTGGCGATGCGCCAGCAGTCGGGGCAGGGCGGTGCGGTGGTCTCGTTCGATGTGCGCGGCAGCGATCCGCGGAGCGCGCGCGCCCACGCGTTTCACGTCATCGACAGCACGCAAATGGTGAGCATCGCGACGAACCTTGGCGACACCAAAACCATCATCACCCACCCGGCCACGACGTCGCACGGCCGGCTGACAGAAGAGCAGCGCCAGGCTGCGGGTATTGGTCAGGGCCTCATTCGCGTTGCGGTGGGACTTGAACATATCGAAGATATCAAGGCTGACCTGCTGCGTGGCCTGGACACGCTCACATGACACTCAAAACACGTACCCGATTTGCGCCTTCGCCGACCGGCTTTATTCACCTCGGCAACATTCGCTCGGCGCTTTATCCCTGGGCGTTCGCTCGCTCGACGGGCGGCGACTTTATCTTGCGGATTGAGGACACCGATGTGGAGCGCTCCAACCAGGCTTCGGTCGATGTAATCATTGAAGGTATGCGCTGGCTCGGGCTGGACTATGACGAAGGCCCGTTTTTCCAGATGCAGCGCATGGACCGCTACAAGGCGGTGTTGGCCGAACTTCAGGCGCTGGGTCATGTGTATCCGTGCTACATGAGCGTGGCCGAACTCGACGCCTTGCGCGAAAAGCAGATGGCGGCAAAAGAAAAACCGCGTTACGACGGCACCTGGCGGCCCGAGCCGGGCAAGGCGTTGCCCGCCGTACCGTCCGGCGTGCAACCCGTGCTGCGGTTCAAAAATCCGCAGGGTGGTTCGGTCGTGTGGGAAGACAAGGTCAAGGGGCGCATCGAGATCAGCAACGATGAACTCGACGACCTTGTGATTGCCCGGCCGGATGGTACGCCGACCTATAACTTTTGTGTGGTGGTCGATGACGTGGACATGGTGATCACGCATGTCATTCGCGGCGACGACCACGTGAACAACACGCCGCGCCAGATCAACATCTTTCGTGCGCTCGGCAAACCGGTGCCCGTGTATGCCCACCTGCCCACCGTACTGAACGAGCAGGGCGAAAAAATGAGCAAGCGCAACGGAGCCAAACCGGTGACCCAATACGCCGCAGAGGGCTACCTGCCCGATGCGATGGTGAACTACCTGGCGCGCCTCGGCTGGAGCCACGGCGACGACGAGATTTTCAGCCGTCAGCAATTTCTGCAGTGGTTCAATCTTGATCATCTCGGCAAGAGTGCGGCGCAATTCGATGAGGCGAAATTGCGCTGGGTGAATGCGCAGCATCTGAAGGCCATGAGCGACGAAGCGCTGGCCAGCCTGGCTGTGCCTTTTCTTTCTGTGGGCGTACAGGCCGCACTGGACAGCGCGCGTACCGTCCGCGCCTGCGGACTCTTCAAGGACCGCTGCAGCACGCTGGTCGAACTCGCTGGCTGGCTGCAATTGCTGGTGACGGGTGGACGGGCCAGCGACGAAGATATTCGCACCCACGTGACTGATGCAGTGCGACCGGCCCTGGCGGGATTGGCTCGGGCCCTCGCCACCTGCGAATGGACCCAGGGCGCCATCGCCACAGCGATCAAGCAGGTCCTCGCCGAGACCGGCCTGAAAATGCCGCAGCTCGCGATGCCCGCGCGGGTGCTGCTCATGGGGACGCCGCAAACGCCCTCGCTGGACGCTGTTTTGGCGCTCATGGCAAGGCAAGACGCCGTTTCCCGCCTCAGTGCGGTCTAGTGGCTTGAAATGCCCGTTATTTTCGGGCTATAATTCAAGGCTCGACGGTTGCACGCAAATTTCACGATTTGTGTCATCAGGGGGTATAGCTCAGCTGGGAGAGCGCTTGCATGGCATGCAAGAGGTCATCGGTTCGATCCCGTTTACCTCCACCAAAGTTCTTTTGAAGTTCTTTGCGTGTAGTCGAGAAGATATTTGAAGAGAGTTTTTTGTCAGGCGTCGAAGGACGTCTTTCCGGAAAGTTCCAAGGTTCTGACCCCATCGTCTAGAGGCCTAGGACACTACCCTTTCACGGTAGGTACCGGGGTTCGAATCCCCGTGGGGTCGCCAGGATTCGTCACGCAGTGTGTGACGGGCAAGGCACAAGTTGATAACCGCCGGCCCGAAAGGGCAAGCGACTTGGTTTGACAGTGAAAGCTGTTGAGCAAAAGTTATCACTACCAGGAGTGGTAGTTCAGTTGGTTAGAATACCGGCCTGTCACGCCGGGGGTCGCGGGTTCGAGTCCCGTCCGCTCCGCCAGTCTTTAAAGGGTTTGCTGCTATAAAAAACGCAGCAAACCCTTTTTTTTGGCCTGCAACAGGCTTCAATTCAACGTTACACCGGTTCATTGGCGGCTTCAATGCCGTCGTGAACCTGGAACATTCAGCGGTGGTCATCGCACGCTTGACAAGCCGGCATGACGGAGGTGGTGTAGAACTGTGGTCTGGCATGAATGGGAATGCGACACATGGACATGGGCAGCCTGATACAGAATCACATCTACACCGCGATCGTGGTTGGAAGCCTCCTGGAAGGGGAAACTACGGTCGTCCTCGGGGGCTACGCCGCCCATCAGGGTTATGCGCCGTGGTGGGCCGTGACGCTGCTGTCGTTTGGCATCAATTTTTGCTGGGACCAGGCCTACTATGCGCTGGGCCGCTGGCGCGGGCCGTGGCTTCTCGCAAGATTTTCCGGCTTGCGGCTCGCGGTAGAACGTCTGTCTCCGCGCATTCATCGCCATCGCCGCTGGCTGGTCTTTTCCTTGCGGTTCATGTACGGCCTGCGAACCGTTGGGCCGATTGCGCTGGGCATTGCGCGGGTGCCGTGGAAGGAGTTTCTCCTCTTCAATGCACTTGGCGCGTTGGTATGGGCGGTCCTTTTTTCGACACTGGGCTACCTTTTTGGTAAGGTCGTCGCCACCGTCGTCGGCCAGATCGTCCGCTATGAACTGCAGGCGGTAGCGGCCATTTTTGCAGGCGGTATTCTGTGGTTCGTGTGGCACCACTTCCGGCGGCGGACCACGCCGGAAAGCTGATGACGGCCGGCTCGCCCGGCGCCTTCCGCGTATTACTTGAAGGCCTTCACCAGCGCCTCAAACTGTGTTCGCAGTGATTTGTCATGCGCTGTGACGGCTGGAACCTTGCGGTCAATGCCAAGCAATGCATAGACGGCCATCTGGGCTGCCCGCACCGAATACTCGACCGTGAAAACAACATCGTC
>NCGI01000199.1 GCA_002256925.1 Polaromonas sp. 28-63-22 | reverse complement strand
TCGGCGTGGATGTATAAAACTTTGGCGGCCGGGTTGTCGCCGAGCAATTTGTTGCCAATGGCATGCATCAGGTGCGTTTTGCCAAGACCGACGCCGCCATAGATAAAGAGCGGGTTATACAACTGACCGAGGCTGCTCGAAACGTGCAGCGCTGCAGCGCGACCCATACGGTTGGCCGTGCCCTCGATCAGCGTGTCAAAGGTCAGCGCCGTGTTCAGCCGGTTCTTGAACGGCGCACCGGCCACCTCCTCCGGCACGCCCAGGGCCACGGGTTCGGCCACGCCGGCACCTTCAAAGCTTCTGACCATCAGAGAAGACTTGACGGGTGCCTCACGGATAGCGAGCGCTAACTCAAGCGGAATTTTTTGCCCCGTCAGCTTTTCCAGCAATGCTGAAATGCGGCCAGCATACTGGGCCCTGATCCAGTCAAGTTTGAACCGATTGCCGACCTGGATCGTGACCTTGGAAAGATCGGGAACCACGTCCACGACGAGCGGCCGGATCCAGGTGTTGAATTGTTGCTCGGGCAGTTCCTGCGCCAGCTGATCGACGCAGCTTTGCCACAGACCGTGGCTCAGGCTATGCAGGGCTTCCTCACTCATGGAATTTCAGTCGCACTTCAGGGCACCAGGCAGCGTGGAGCCGCTTGTGGATATTTTATTTTTAGGCACCCGTAATTGTACGCGGCGAAGCAAGTTATCCACAAAACAATTACTCAGGGTTTCAATCTATGTTCAGAGTAGCCAGGGGGCTTCAACGCGGACGGCTAGGTCGCTCCTGCATCGTACTTGTAACGGGTGCCAACCCGGTTTGTATCTTGTCGGCCAGGGAAAATCTGCGATAATCATGGGTTTCCCTGATTCGTAGCGGACTTACACCGCCCGCAGGCACCAGCCAACCCCGTGCATTCAGAGGGCCGACGACTGTCAAGTCAACGGTTCGATGACGGTCCGAGGTTTGCCGGCTTGCCCGGCGTGCTGCCAACTTTCAAGGATGGCCCCAGGAAAGTCGCCGGGACAGTCGGCTGGTTTGACGACCCAACAGGTCGTTCGGACTAACCGGGGGAAGATTCGTAGATCAATTTTTAGCTTAGCGGCTCGTAGGACGCACCATGAAACGTACATACCAACCCTCCAAAGTCAAGCGCGCACGTACGCACGGCTTTCTCACGCGCATGAAAACGCGTGGCGGCCGCGCCGTCATCGCAGCGCGTCGCGCCAAGGGCCGCAAGCGCCTGGCCGTCTAGTCGGTCACTGCAGTTGCTCGCCCTGAACTGACGCCTGGCGCTAGTGCAGCGGCTTCAAACACGACCCCAATTTCAGGCAGTGCTGGCGGGTGCCATTGTGGCCAGAACCGAGCACTTCGCCATGCACCGGCAATCGCTGGACACCGCAGTCCGGCCTGCCGGCGCTGGCGTGGTCACTCGGCCGGCGCTGTTTCCGGTCTGCGATCTCTGGCTTGGCGCCATGGTGCCCAAGCGATGGGCCAGGCGGGCCGTCACACGCAACGCCATCAAGAGGCAGATCTACCACGTGAGCGCTGATTTTCTGCACCAGTACCCTCAGGCGGCCTTCGTGGTTCGCCTGCGGCGAGAGTTTTCACGTACGGAATTCATCAGCGCGGCCTCGCCGCGTCTCAAGGCGGCAGTGCGCACGGAAGTGCAGGCGCTGTTTGAAGCCGGAGCCCGCGCGCCATGAGGTCTCTGATGTCGCCCGCTGTCATCCGGTGCGCGGCCGCCGTGTTTCATGCGCCGCAGTGGACGCTGATCAAGCTGGTTCAGGGCTACCGTTTGCTGCTCAGCCCTTCCCTGGGATCGGCCTGCCGGTTTGAACCCAGCTGCTCGGCGTATTCACTGGATGCCCTTCGGCACCACGGTGCCGCTGTGGGTAGCTACCTGACGCTGCGCCGGCTCGTGCGCTGCAACCCGTGGTGCGAGGGCGGTCACGATCCTGTGCCGTCAGCACGTCCCACCTCCCTTTTCTCCCGCCTGGTCACGCCCGTGACTGCCCCTTCTTCTGAAAAGACAACGTCATGAATGACATCCGCCGCACCATCTTGTGGGTGATTTTTGGTTTTTCCATGGTTTTGCTGTGGGACCAGTGGCAGGTTTTCAATGGCCAGAAGCCAACCTTCTTTCCGTCTGCCTCGCAGACCGCCAAGGCGCCCGCACCGGTGCCTTCCGGCGCTGCTTCGGTCGCCGCAGGCGTAGCCGTGCCGGTGCCCGCCACACCCGGCGCGCCGAGCGCCACCGGAGCGGTGCCGCTCGGTGCGCCTTCTGTCGCAGCAGCGGCCACCCGCCAGCGCGTCGTCGTCAGCACCGACGTGTTTGCACTGACCTTCGATACCGAAGGCGGCACGCTGGTCCATTCCGCATTCACCAAATACAAGGACCAGGTCGACAAGGCGGCCGGCTTTGTGTTGCTCGACGAAAGCGCCAACCGCGTTTACGTGGCGCAGTCGGGCCTGATTGCCACGGGCGGTGGTGCGGCGTTGCCGACGCACAAGACGCCGATGACCCTGGTGCCCGGCGATCGCACGCTGCGCGACGGTCAAAACGAGCTGCAGGTGAAGTTTGAATCGGCCGACGTCGGTGGCGTGAAACTGGTGAAAACCTACACGCTCAAACGCGGCGCTTATGACATCGCGGTGCGCCACGACATTGTCAACGCCAGCGGCGCGCCCGTGGCCCCGCAGCTCTACCTGCAACTGGTGCGCGACGGCAACAAGCCGCCCGGCGAGTCGTCGTTTTATTCGACCTTCACCGGCCCGGCGGTGTACACCGAAGCCAAGAAGTACCAGAAGGTCGAGTTCAAGGATATCGAGAACAACAAGGTCGATATCGAAAAACAGGCCAACAGCGGCTATGTGGCCATGGTGCAGCACTATTTTGCAAGCGCCTGGATTCTGGCCGACGGCATCCGGCGTGACCTGTTTGTGCGCAAGGTCGATACCAACCTTTATGCGGTGGGCATGATCACGCCGCTGGAAACCATTGCACCGGGCGCCACGCGAAGCATCGACGCGGAATTTTTTGTAGGGCCGCAGGAAGAAAAAGTGCTTGAGGCCATCTCGCCGGGCCTGGAGCTGGTGAAAGACTACGGCTGGCTGACCATTCTGGCCAAGCCGCTCTACTGGCTGCTCGACAAGCTGCATGGCTTCCTGAACAACTGGGGCTGGTCCATCGTGGCGCTGGTGCTGCTGCTGAAAATAGCGTTCTACTGGCTCAATGCCAAGGCCTACGCCAGCATGGCCAAGATGAAGGCCATCAACCCGAAAATCACCGAGATGCGTGAACGCCTGAAAGACAAGCCGCAGGAAATGCAGCAGGCGATGATGAAAATTTACCGCGAGGAAAAAGTCAACCCGATGGGCGGCTGCTTCCCGATCATGATCCAGATCCCGGTGTTCATTGCGCTGTACTGGGTGTTGTTGTCGAGCGTTGAAATGCGCAACGCGCCGTGGATTCTGTGGATCAGGGATTTGTCCGCGCCCGATCCCTATTTCATCCTGCCGATCGTCATGACCCTGACGACCGTGTTGCAGACCGCGCTGAACCCGGCACCGCCGGACCCGATGCAGGCCAAGCTGATGTGGTTCATGCCGCTGATTTTTAGTGTGATGTTCTTCTTCTTCCCGGCCGGTCTGGTGTTGTACTGGATCACCAACAACATCCTGTCTATTACCCAGCAGTGGGTCATCAACACCCGGATGGGCGTACCGCCGCAGTTCAACCTGCCGAAGTTCAGGTAAAGAAAAAAGGCCGCTCAGCGGCCTTTTTTCATCGTTGACCCTGGCTGAGTGCCCACCTTCGTCTGACAATCGCCACCCCATGCTGACCCGACACCATGACCCCATTGTGGCCACCGCGACCGCGCCCGGCCGTGGCGCGGTCGGCATCGTCCGGCTGTCGGGCCGGGCCATCGCGCCGCTGGTGCGGGCCCTGTGCGGGCGCGACCTGCTGCCCCGGCAGGCGACCTACCTGCCCTTCAAGGATGTGAATGGGCAGGTCATTGACCAGGGCCTGGCGATTTACTTTCCGGCGCCGCACTCTTACACCGGCGAGGACGTGCTGGAGCTGCAGGCGCATGGCGGCCCGATGGTACTGCAGCTGCTGCTGTCGGCGTGCCTGGAAGCGGGTGCCTTGCCCGACCCGGACGCAGACCAGCCCCGGCTGCCGCGCTTGCGGCTGGCCCGGCCGGGCGAATTCACCGAACGCGCCTTCCTGAACAACAAGATCGATCTGGCCCAGGCCGAGGGCATTGCCGATTTGATCGATGCCAGCACCGAAACGGCGGCCAGGTCGGCGGCAAGGTCCATGACCGGCGAATTTTCGCAGGCCGTGACCACTTTGCTCGAGCAACTCATCCACCTGCGCATGCTGGTCGAGGCGACGCTGGATTTCCCGGAAGAAGA
>NCGI01000198.1 GCA_002256925.1 Polaromonas sp. 28-63-22 | reverse complement strand
CTCGCAGAACACACCAAGGCCACAGGCCGCGACGTGATCGATGCGCTGGTGATCGGCATCGACGTGTCGTGCCGCGTCGGCAACGCGATGTACCCGGACCATTACGACCGCGGCTGGCACATCACCGGCTCGACCGGCACGCTGGGCGCAGCGGCGGCGTGCGCCCGGCTGCTCAAGCTCGACGTGCAGCAAACCGCCATGGCGCTCGGCATTGCGGCCTCGCAACCCGTCGGCATGCGCGAACAGTTCGGCACCATGACCAAACCCTTTCACCCGGGCGGCGCGGCGCGTGCGGGGTTGATGTCGGCGCTGCTGG
The DNA here is from genome assembly GCA_002256925.1 of Polaromonas sp. 28-63-22. Taxonomy (GTDB): domain Bacteria; phylum Pseudomonadota; class Gammaproteobacteria; order Burkholderiales; family Burkholderiaceae_C; genus Polaromonas. The sequence continues at coordinate 4,100 of NCGI01000198.1, read as the reverse complement.
CCAGCAAGGGCTTCACCGCCAGCCCGAAAGCGCTCGAAGCGCCACGCGGCATGATGCAGACCGTCTCGACGAAAAACGACTGGAATGAAATCACCGGCGAGCTGGGCCAGCGCTTCGAGATTTCGTTCAACAGCTACAAGCCGTTTGCCTGCGGCATCGTGATTCACCCCAGCATCGACGCCTGCGCCCAACTCCGGGCACAAGGTGTGACGCCCGATCAGGTCGAGCGCATCGAGCTGAAAGTGCATTCGCTGGTGCTCGAACTGACCGGCAAGAAAGAACCGCAAGACGGCCTGCAGGCCAAGTTCAGCGTGTACCACGGCTGCGCCGCCGGCCTGAAATTTGGCTACGCCGCTGAAGACGAGTTCTCGGACGAGGTCGTCACCCGCACCGACATGGTGGCGCTGCGCCGCAAGGTGATTGCCACGGTGGATGACGCCATCGACGAAGCCAGCGCCGACGTGACCGCCGTGCTGAAAGACGGCCGCCGCGTGCATGTGTTCGTTGAACACGCCATCGGCTCGCTGCAAAACCCGATGACCGACGCCCACCTGGAAGCGAAATTCCACGGCCTGTCGGACCCGATTCTGGGTACCGCGCAAACGGGCGCTTTGATCAGCGCCTGCTGGGCCATCGGCAAGGCCGGCAGCGTGGCCGATGTGGTGGCGCTGGCGGTGCCGCGCGCGTAGCGAGGGTTCGTCGCAGCGGCTTCGGGCGCTGCGGTCTGGCGCCATCCAGACGGGCAGCCGGGGACCCAGTCGCTATTGAATTCATAGCTGCTCGCGCAGGTGCTGATTGGGCTGGAAGACTTTTTTGTTATGAAACGACGGCCTTGCCGGCAAAACCGCGCTCTTCGGCGAACCAGGCCAGCACCGGCAGCGTGCCGGGCAAAACCGGCGCCACCGTGACCGGCAGCCGCTGCCACGCGAAGGTCTGGCCTTCGTGCATGTGCAGCGCGCCCGACCACTCGAATACCTTGCAAAAGTTGAGGCGCACCAGCGCGTGCGGGTAATCGACCGTCTCGACTTTCCACGCTTCCACGGGACCGATGGCAATCCCGATTTCTTCCCGCAGCTCGCGCCGTAGCGCCTGCTCAACGGTTTCGCCCGCTTCCAGCTTGCCGCCGGGAAACTCCCAGTAGCCTTCATACACCTTGCCGGGCGGGCGTGAAGTCAGCAGGAAATCGCCGTCGGGGCGAATCAATACGCCGACAGCCACCTCAACGATCTGGCGGTTCTGGCCCGGTTCATTGCCGTCCCGGGGTCTGTCTGGGTCTGCGATGAGGACTGGCTTGATCATGGTTTAGATGTGCAGCGTGAGCCCGAATTGCTCCGGCCCTTTTCCAGCAGGGGCCGCGGAACCGGCTTCGCCGGGCCGCAGGCGCAGCGCCCCCTCGGGGGGCAGGAAGTTACGCGAAGCGAACGACCGTGGGGGCTCACACGTTTCCGGCGTAGTCGCGCGCGAACTGGTAGGCGACGCGGCCGCTGCGCGAACCGCGCTCCAGCGCCCACACGAGGGACGCCGGGCGCGCCGCAGCAATCGCCTCGGCATCAACACCAAACGACGACAGCCACTGCGCCACGATGGTCAGGTATTCCTCCTGGCTGAACGGGTAAAAACTGACCCACAGGCCGAAGCGTTCCGACAGCGAAATTTTCTCTTCGACGACCTCGCCCGGATGCACTTCACCGTCTTCGGTATGCGTGTAGGTGAGGTTTTCCGTCATGTATTCGGGCAACAAATGGCGGCGGTTGCTGGTGGCGTAAATCAGCACATTGGGCGAGGCCGCCGACACCGAACCATCGAGAATCGATTTAAGCGCCTTGTAGCCGGGCTCGCCTTCTTCAAAACTCAGGTCGTCGCAGAACACGATGAATTTTTCGGGCTGGTCAGCCACCACATCGACAATGTCGGGCAGGTCGGTCAGGTCCGCCTTGTCCACTTCAATCAGCCGCAAACCACGGGCCGCATACTCGTTCAGGCAGGCCTTGATGAGTGACGATTTGCCGGTGCCGCGCGAGCCGGTCAGCAAGACGTTGTTGGCTGGTTTGCCATTCACGAACTGCTCGGTGTTGCGCCGGATTTTCTCTTTCTGATCGTCGATTTCCTTGAGGTTGCCAAGCCGCATGTCGCCCACATGCCGCACCGGCTCCAGCGAACCGTGTCCGGAGGAGCGCTTGCGGTAGCGATACGCCACCGAGGCACTCCAGTCGGGCGCTGAAAGCGGCTGCGGCAACACGGATTCAATGCGCGTCACCAGCGACTCGACGCGGGCCAGAAGATTTTGAAACTGCTCGTTCATGCGTGTCGATCCAGAAATTTAGCTGCGGTAGTCCGCATTGATCTTGACGTAGTCATACGACAGATCGCAGGTCCAGACCGTGTCGGAGGCCTCGCCGCGCCCCAGCACCACGCGCACGATGATCTCGCTTTGCTTCATGACGCGCTGACCGTCGGCTTCGAGGTAATCGGGGTGCCGACCGCCGTTTTTGGCGACCAGCACATCGTCGAGGTAGAGGTCGATGCCGGTTTGATCAAGGTCGTCGATGCCCGCGTAACCGACCGCCGCCAGAATGCGGCCGAGGTTGGGGTCGCTGGCAAAAAAGGCGGTTTTCACCAGCGGCGAATGGGCAATCGCGTAGGCCACCTTGCGGCATTCTTCGGCGGTGTTGCCGCCTTCGACGGTAATGGTGATGAACTTGGTCGCGCCTTCGCCGTCGCGCACGATGGCCTGCGCGAGCTGGCGGGCGATGCCCAGCATCGCGCTGCGCAAGGTCTTGCCGTCTTCGCTGTCGAGTGAATCAATGGACGCGTGGCGGGCTTTGTTTGTGGCGATGACGACAAACGAATCGTTGGTCGAGGTGTCGCCATCGACGGTGACGCGGTTGAACGAACCCTCCGCCAGCTCCGTGGCGAGCTGCGACATGAGCGCCTGCGACACGCACGCGTCGGTGGCCATGAAGCCAAGCATCGTCGCCATATTGGGGCGAATCATGCCGGCGCCCTTGCTGATGCCGGTGAAGGTGACCGGCACGCCGCCCAGCGTGATGCGGCTGGAAAACGCCTTGGCCACGGTGTCGGTGGTCATGATGGCCTCGGCGGCGCTGGCCCAGTTGTCGGCTTTCGCGTCGGCCAGCGCGGCGGGCAGGCCGGCTGCGATGCGGTCGTGCGGCAGCGGCTCCATGATCACGCCGGTTGAAAAGGGCAGCACCTGTTCAGGCGCCAGATTGAGTTCACGCGCCAGCGCAATGCAGCTTGAAAGCGCACGGCTCAGGCCATCAGCGCCGGTGCCGGCATTGGCGTTGCCGGTGTTGATCAGCATGGCGCGGATGCCCAGGCTTCGCCCGGCGTTTTTGGCAAGATGCTCGCGGCACACCTGCACCGGTGCGGCGCAAAAGCGGTTTTGCGTGAAGACGGCGCCCACCGAAGCGCCCTCGTCAAGCAGCAGCACCGCCAGGTCTTTCCGGTTGGCCTTGCGTATGCCGGCCTCGGTGATGCCCCAGCGCGCACCCGGCACAGGGTACAGATGGTCGGCGGGTGTGGCTTGCAGATTGACGGGCATGTGGGGGGCTCCAGTGAACCGGGGACTGCGACTATCGGCCAGGGGCAAGCAGGTTACGCGAACCTGCGGCGCCCTGGCTGGGAAATTAGTTCAGCCGGCCGTGGCAGAGCTTGAATTTTTTACCCGAGCCGCACGGGCAGGGATCGTTGCGGCCGACGCGTGGCATACCGGCGGCTGCCGCAGCCACGGCTGTCATGGCACCCTGCGGGCGCCGCTGCGACTGCTCGTCCAGCGTGGTCTGTGCCTCGCCGGTCTCCGTCGGCGCCGTGTAGGTCACGTTGGCAATGTTCTCGGCGCGGTTTTCGATGGCTTCAGCGGCTTGCTCGAGTTGCTCGCCCGACTGGATTTTCACCGTCATCAGGATCTTGGTGACTTCGTTTTTCACGCTGTCGAGCAGTTGCCCGAACAGCTCGAAGGCCTCGCGCTTGTATTCCTGCTTGGGCTGCTTTTGCGCATAGCCGCGCAGATGAATACCCTGGCGCAGGTAGTCGAGCGCGCTCAGGTGCTCACGCCAGTGGGTGTCGATGCTTTGCAGCAG
>NCGI01000197.1 GCA_002256925.1 Polaromonas sp. 28-63-22 | reverse complement strand
GCCGGCGAATACGACCTGGCGGGTTTTTGCGTCGGCGCGGTCGAGAAATCGAAAATCCTGACCGGCAAGGACGTGTCGGCTGGCGACGTGGTGCTGGGCTTGGCCAGCAGCGGCGTGCATTCCAACGGTTTCAGCCTGGTGCGCAAGTGCATCGAGCGGGCCGGTGCCAATGTGCCCGCCACGCTCGACGGCAAACCGTTCAAGCAGGCGCTGATGGAGCCGACCCGGCTGTACGTGAAAAACGTGCTGGCCGCGCTGGCCGCGCATCCCATCAAGGCCCTGGCCCACATCACCGGCGGCGGCCTGTTGGAAAACATTCCCCGCGTGTTGCCTGATGGCATGGCCGCGCACCTAAAAAAAGGCAGTTGGCCGCAGACCGAGCTGTTTGCCTGGCTGCAGAAAACGGCTGGTATCGATGATTTTGAGATGAACCGGACGTTCAATAACGGTATTGGGATGGTGGTTGTTATAGACCCTGCCAGCGCTGCTGCCTGCGCCGCGATGCTGCGCGCGGCCGGTGAGACGGTTTATGAGATTGGCGTGATTGCTGCCCGAGGCGAAGGCGCCAGCGTGACGGTCGCTTGAAGTGCGCGATGCCCTGATCTGATCGAAACCTGTCGGACGCGTCCCCCCCGGGGCACGACACGAAGCTGACGGCAACGCCTGTATGGCGATGTGTTGAAACGCCACTTTGCACGCATTGGCGGCGTCAGCAAAGCTTTCGACCTGATCGCCACACCCGGCATTGGCATATCCGAGCCGGCTGGTGCCGGACAGCATGCATCGACGAGCACTCGTTCGCTATCAAATAGATAGCTGCTCGCGCACGTCCTTCCTGAGCTACAGGCCTTTTTTTCTTGAATTTCTGACATACCAGCGGGCGCAGGCAAAATAAGCCGGATGACGCCCACCCCTCCACCCAGTGCTGCATCCACCACACCTTCCCGCCTGCCCGCGAGCATCTGGGCGCTTGGCTTCGTCAGCTTGCTGATGGACGTTTCTTCGGAAATGATTCATAGCCTGCTTCCGGTGTTCATGGTCACGGTGCTGGGCACGAGTGTGTGGGCGGTCGGGCTGATCGAGGGTGCGGCCGAAGCCACCGCGATGATCGTCAAGGTGTTTTCGGGCGTGCTGAGCGACTGGTGGGGCAAGCGCAAGCCGCTGGCGCTGCTGGGCTACGGACTGGGCGCTGCATCGAAACCGCTGTTTGCGCTGGCCACCAGCACCGGGCTGGTCCTGGTGGCGCGTTTGACCGACCGGGTCGGCAAGGGGCTGCGTGGCGCCCCGCGCGATGCGCTGGTGGCGGACCTGGCGCCGCCCGGCATGCGCGGTGCCGCCTTCGGGCTGCGGCAGTCGCTCGACACCGTGGGCGCTTTCCTCGGCCCGCTACTGGCGATGGGGCTGATGCTTCTGTGGGCGAACGATTTCCGGGCAATTTTCTGGGTCGCGGTGGTGCCCGGTTTTATGGCCGTGGCGCTGCTGCTTTTCGGCGTCAAGGAGCCAGAATCCGAGCGCCCTGTGGCGGCCACGCGCACCAACCCGATCAGCCGCGTGAACCTCAAGCGCCTGCCTGCCGCCTACTGGCGCGTGGTCGCCATCGGGGCGGTGTTCACGCTGGCGCGCTTCAGTGAAGCGTTCTTGCTGCTGCGTGCGCTGCAGTTCGGCCTGCCGGTGGCGTTTGCGCCGCTGGTGCTGATCGGCATGAATGTGGTTTATTCGCTTGGCGCCTACCCGTTCGGCAAGCTGTCAGACCGCGTCAGCCACACTGCGCTGCTGGGCTGGGGCCTGGTGGTGCTGATAGCTGCGGATCTGCTGCTGGCCATCAGCGGGCATGTGGCGGCGCTGGCGGCCGGCGTGGTGCTGTGGGGCCTGCACATGGCGATGACGCAGGGCCTGCTGGCCGCGATGGTGGCCGACACGGCACCCAGCGATTTGCGCGGCACGGCCTTCGGTTTTTTCAATCTGCTGAGCGGCCTGGCGATGCTGGTGGCGAGCACACTGGCGGGTGTGCTGTGGGACCAGCTTGGTGCGCCCATGACGTTTGTGATGGGCGCCGTGTTCAGCCTGCTGGCGCTGGGCCTGATCATCGGGTGGCGCGGGGACGTTGGGGCCGTGAAAGCCTGAATCATCAGTTTTATACGCTATGATTTTGATAGCTCCTTACGCACGTATTACTTGGGCTACAGCAGGTTTTTATCGATAAAAACGGAAACATTTCACCGCAGAGGCGCGGAGACCGCAGAGACTCGCAGAGGTTTTTGAGTTGTGGCCTTCACGCATCCAGGGCCGTTGCAACCATTCAAGTTCTTTGCGGCCCTCTGCGTTCTCTGCGCCTCTGCGGTGAATGACTTTTTGCGTGTAACGCAGCTACCGCCGCTTGCGGCGCAACTGGGCCAGTCGCTCGGCCATAGCGTCGATGTCCAGCGCGTCTTCGGCATGCGCGAGGTAGGTTTCAAGGTCGGCGACCGCGCGCAGCTCGTCGCCCAGCGCGGCCCAGACCAGTGCCCGGTCGCGGAATTCCGTCCAGCTTTCGGGCTGCAGCACGATCAGGCGGTCCATCACCGCCAGCAGTCTGGGCAGGTCTTCCTGGGTTCTGTGAATATCCTTGAGGTTGCGCAGCATGCGGCTGATGATCTCGCGCGGCGGTGCGGACTTCAGGTACAGCCCGATCGGTGCCTCGAAGTCGTCGGTCGAATGGCTGCGCTGGCGAAACGGTTCCAGCCGCTCGGCCAGCTCCTCGCGGCTCAGCGACTGCCCACTGAACGGATCAATCACCACCTGCCCTTTGGGAAGATTGACCTTGACCATGAAGTGCCCCGGAAAAGCCACGCCGCGCGCATTCAGGCCCAAGCCTGCGGCGAGTTCAAGCCAGAGCACCGCCAGCGTGATCGGAATGCCGCGCCGGGTGCGCAGCACGGCATTGAGGTAGCTGTTGTCGGGGTCGTAGTAGTCGTTGACGTTGCCGCCAAAACTCAGGTCGTGAAAGAAAAACTGGTTCAGAAGCCGCAGCCGCTGCAGCGCCGGCGCGTCGGCCGGCAGACGGCGCTTGATGCGCGCCAGCAACTGATCCACATCACCCAGAACCTGCTGCACGTCGAGGTCGGGGTATTCGTCCTGCGCCAGGCTGACGGCCGCCTCCAGCAGGGGGAAATGTTCGTCACTTTGCACCAGGCTTGAGAAGTACTGCAACGGTGACGGAACGGTCAGGTTTAATTGCATGCCGCTACTTTCTCACAAACCGGCCCGCTCCGCGAGGGGGCTGTTCAGCGGTGCCTGCGACTACCGCCGCATCAACTGGCGCAGCTTCAATCCCGACACCTGAAGCGCTATAAAATATATAGCTGCTGACGCAGACAGTACGCCAGCCAGCAGGCCAATTCGCCTAAAAGGCGACGATTTCAGGCCGATCCAGTTGACCGCGTCGGCCGACCACATCAAAAACACCGCCAGCAGCGCAGTACCCGCAATCACCTGCAGCGCAAACATGCCCCAACCTGGTGCGGGCTTGTAACTACCGCGCCATATCAAACCCAGCAGCAGACACAGCGCGTTGATCAGCGCGCCGATGCCGATGGCGAGCGCCAGCCCGGCGTGCTGAAACACCGGCACCAGCACGAGGTTGAGCAACTGCGTGATCACCAGCACCGCCACGGCAATGGCAACCGGCGTCTTGATGTCCTGGCTGGCATAAAAGCCCGGCGCCAGCACCTTGATGGCCACCAGCCCCAGCAGGCCCGCGCCGTAGCCCATCAGCGCCGTGGTGGTCTGATGCACGTCGCGGTCGGTGAAGGCGCCATAGTGGTACAGCGTGGACACCAGCGGCTGCGCAAACGTCAGCAAGGCCACCGCGCACGGCACGGCCAGCAGCACCACCACGCGCAGGCCCCAATCCAGCATGGCCGAATACCGGTCGGCATCGCCTGCGGCTTTGGCAGAGGCCAGTTGCGGCATCAGCACCACGCCGATGGCCACGCCCAGCATGGCGGTCGGGAACTCCATCAGCCGGTCCGCATAGGTCAGCCAGCTCACGCTACCCGGCGTCAGGTGCGAGGCGATTTGCGTGTTGATGAGCAGCGAGATTTGCGCCACGCTGACACCCAGCAGCGCCGGCACCATCAGTTTTGCTATGTTTTTGGTAGCTGGATCCGCCCATGCGGCCTTGGCTGCAGACCACTTGAATGAGATCCTCGGGAGCATGCCGATACGCAGCAGCGCCGGCACCTGCACCGCCAGCTGCAGCGCGCCACCGACCATCACGCCGGCACCCAGGGCATAAACAGGCTCGATGCCCTGCGTCTTGAGCCAGGGTGCACCCCACCAGGCGGCGCCAATCATGGCCAGATTCAGCAGCACCGGAGTCGCTGCCGGCACCGCGAAGCGGCGCCAGGTGTTGAGCACGCCCGACGACAGCGCCACCAGCGACATGAAGCCGATGTAGGGGAACATCCAGCGCGTCATGAACACCGCCGTTTCAAAACCG
>NCGI01000196.1 GCA_002256925.1 Polaromonas sp. 28-63-22 | reverse complement strand
GTTTGCGGAGACCTTATGAGGCCTTGCGGGAAAGACCACCGTACCCGTAGCGAAGCGAAGGGCGGTGCTCTGTCCCCAACTGATCAAGTCTTCCTCCCCGATTCCCAGAGCGTAGGAAAATACCACCCATGACAACCTCCATCCAAGACCTCTTCACCCACAACCGCGCCTGGGCCGCCCAGATGGAGCGCGAGCGCCCGGGCTTTTTCACCAGCCTGAAAAGCCAGCAAACCCCCAAATACATGTGGATCGGGTGCTCAGACAGCCGCGTGCCGGCCAACCAGATCACCGGGCTGGAGCCGGGCGAGGTGTTTGTCCATCGCAATGTCGCCAATGTGGTGGTGCACACCGACCTCAATTGCCTGTCAACCATCCAGTTCGCGGTGGACCAGCTCAAGGTCGAGCATGTGATGGTGGTGGGCCATTACGGCTGCGGCGGTGTCAATGCGGCGCTGAATAACCTGCGCGTCGGGCTGGTCGACAACTGGCTGCGCCACATCAAGGACGTGCGTGACCGCCATACTGCCATTCTTGAATCGGTGCCGCCGGAAGCCCAGCTCGATACCTTGTGCGAGCTCAACGTGATCGAGCAGGTCATGAACGTGGCGCATACCTCCGTCGTGCAGGATGCCTGGTCGCGAGGGCAGCGTGTTGCCGTGCACGGTTGGGTCTATGGTCTCAAGGACGGCCTGTTGCAAGACCTGAATATCACGCTTGACAGCACTGAGGGCATGGCGTCGCTCTACCGCGCGGCCATAGCCGGTGTGTCGGCATCCCGTCGCTAACCCTCACAAGTCATGTTTCCCCAGCGCCTCGACTCGACGGTTGCCTACGATATCGCCAAGGCGATGATGGACGGCTTCAACCGCCACTACCAGCTCTTTCGCACCGAGTCGGCGCGCGCCAAGCACCGCTTTGAAACGGCGGACTGGCATGGTCAGCAGCGCGCCCAGCGCGAGCGTATCGAGTTTTATGACCTGCGTGTGCGCGAGGCGTCAACCCGGCTGAACCGCGAATTCAGCGCGGGGGACCAGCCCATGGATGTGTGGCAGCAGGTCAAACTGCATTACATCGGGCTGCTGGTCAATCACCACCAGCCCGAGCTGGCCGAAACGTTTTTCAATTCTGTCACGACGAAAATCCTGCATCGCAGTTATTTTCAGAACGACTTTATTTTCGTGCGGCCGGCCGTCAGCACCGAGTACATCGAAAACGAGGAGCCGACCGCAAGGCCCACCTACCGCGCCTACTACCCGACGCGTGAGACGCTGCGCGACGTGATCATCAACATCGTGCGGGATTTTGAACTGCATCTTGAGTTTGAAGATCTTGCGCGCGACGCCAGTTATGTGCTGGAGGCGCTGGGCGAACGCCTGGGCGGAGTCAAGCTTCGCGCCAATTTCCAGATCCAGGTGCTGTCCAGCCTGTTTTTCCGCAACAAGGGTGCCTACGTCGTCGGCAAGATCATCAATGGCTTCAACGAGGTTCCTTTCGCGCTGCCCATCCTGCACCGCCAGCCGCCGGCGCTGGGCAACGGCGCCACCGTAGAAGAAGGCATTGTGGGCGAGGTGCAGGGCAAGCTGGTGATCGATGCGGCGCTGTTCGGCGAAGACGACCTGCTTATTCTGTTCAGCTTTGCGCGCGCCTACTTCATGGTCGATATGGGCGTGCCGTCGGCCTATGTGCAATTTTTGCGCAGCATGATGCCGCACATGCCGCGCGCTGAGATCTACAACGCACTGGGTCTGGCCAAGCAGGGCAAGACGCTTTTTTACCGCGACTTTCTGTACCACCTGCGCCATTCCACCGACAAGTTTCGCATCGCACCCGGCATCAAGGGCATGGTCATGCTGGTGTTCGACCTGCCTTCGTTTCCGTATGTGTTCAAGGTCATCAAGGACTACTACCCGCCGCAGAAAGACACCACGCGCGAGCAGATCAAGGGCAAGTACCTGCTGGTCAAGCAGCACGACCGGGTGGGGCGCATGGCCGACACGCAGGAATACAGTGAAGTCGCGTTTCCGCGTGCCCGCTTCAGCGATGAGCTGATGGCCGAGATTGAAAAGTTCGCGCCCAGCCAGCTCGAGGTGAGCGACCGCGACGGTGACGGCAACACCGAGGTCATCATCAAGCATGTGTACATCGAGCGCCGCATGATCCCGCTGAACATCTACCTGCAGGAAGCGTTTGACGTCGGTGTGAACGAGCCTTCGGCCAAGGTGCAGATCGAGCGGGCCGTGTTCGAGTACGGCAACGCCATCAAGGATCTGGTCGCCGCCAATATTTTTCCGGGCGACATGCTGTGGAAAAATTTCGGCATCACGCGGCACGGCAAGGTGGTGTTTTACGACTACGACGAGATCGAATACATCACCGACTGCAAGTTCCGCAAGGTGCCCGAGCCGCGCAACGAAGAAGAAGAGATGAGCGGCGAGGTCTGGTATTCCGTCGGCCCGAAAGATGTGTTTCCCGAAACGTTCGAACCCTTTCTGCTTGGCAACAGCGCCGTGCGCGAAGTGTTCATGAAGCACCACGCCGATCTGTTGCAGGCCACCTTCTGGCAAAGCCACCAGGGACGCATCCAGGCCGGCCATGTGTACGACGTGTTCCCCTACGAGCAGGAGAAGCGTTTCATCAAACGCCATGTACCGGGCGAACCCGCCGAAGAAGTTTTGACCCAACTACCGCCCGAGCCGATGCTGACCGGGCTTAGCGGGATGACGCACTAGACCTGCAGTGCAGGCTTGGACGGCACGCAGAAGGGCTGCGTCTCGCAGCCCGGCGCCTGCGGCCCGGCCCTTCGACAAGCTCAGGACAGGCCAAGGCCGGTTCCGCGGCCCCTGCTGGTGTGAAGAGCCCGCATGTTCGTTCGCTACGCGTGACTCCCTGGCCGTAGTGGGGGCCGCTGCGCCTGCGGTCTGGCAGAGCCAGTGCCGCGGCCCCTGTCTGCCGGGAGAAAGCGCCCGCCCGATTTACTCCCTCTCCCTCTGGGAGAGGGCGGGGGTGAGGGCTCCCCGTACCCGCAGCTCTTCCATCAGCTTTTTTGAGGCTCACTGCCTCGCCAGTCGAGCGTAAAAATTCCAAGCCTTCAACCTTCAACCCACTCGCAACAGGAGCACACCATGTCAGATTCAACCAAAGATTCCATCGTCATCCTCGGCGCCGCCCGCACCCCCATGGGCGGCTTTCAGGGGGACTTTTCATCGCTCTCGGCCCATGACCTGGGCGGCGCTGCGATCAAGGCGGCCATCGAACGCGCAGGCATTGCGCCCGCCAAGGTCGACGAAGTGCTGTTCGGCAACTGCCTGATGGCAGGCCAGGGCCAGGCGCCTGCGCGGCAGGCCGGCTTCAAGGGCGGTCTGCCGGCCAGTGCCGGCGCCGTCACGCTGTCGAAAATGTGCGGCTCCGGCATGGAAGCGACGATGCTGGCGCATGACCAGCTGCTGGTCGGCAGCCGCGACGTAATGGTCAGCGGCGGCATGGAAAGCATGACCAACGCGCCGCACCTGCTGCTCAAGGGGCGCAGCGGCATTCGTATCGGCCACGACCGCATTTATGACCACATGATGCTTGACGGGCTGGAAGACGCTTACGAGCCGGGCCGCGCGATGGGCACGTTTGGTGAGCAGTGCGCTGAAAAATACCACTTCACCCGCGAGGCGCAGGATGCCTTCGCCACCGCCAGCGTCAACCGCGCCAAGGCGGCCACCGAATCCGGTGCGTTCAAGGCCGAGATCACGCCGGTCACCGTCAAAGGCCGTGCCGGCGACACCGTGATCGCCATCGACGAAGGCCCGGGCAAGGTCAAGCTCGACAAGATTGCCTCGCTCAGACCCGCGTTCAAGAAAGACGGCACCATCACGGCAGCGTCCAGCTCGTCGATCAACGACGGCGCGGCCGCGCTGGTGCTCGCGCGTGAATCGACAGCGAAAGAACTCGGTGCCAAACCGATGGCGCGCATCGTCGGCCACGCCACGTTTGCCCAGGAGCCCGAGTGGTTCACCACGGCACCGGTCGGCGCCGTCAACAAGCTGTTGAAGAAGATCGGCTGGAGCGTCAAGGACGTCGATCTGTGGGAAATCAATGAAGCCTTCGCCGTGGTGCCGATGGCCGCGATGAAAGAGCTGGGCATCAGCCACGACATCGTCAACGTCAATGGCGGCGCCTGCGCGCTGGGCCATCCCATCGGCGCCAGCGGCGCGCGCATCCTGGTCACGCTGATGTATGCGCTGAAGGCACGCGGCCTGAAGAAAGGCATTGCCACGCTCTGCATTGGCGGCGGCGAAGGTACCGCGATGGCCATCGAGATGCTTTGAGGTGCTATGAAAATAGTAGCTGCTCGCGCACGTATTACCTGGGCTGGAGGCTGATTTGATACTCAATTCAGAGCAGAAACAGATCCGCGATGCCGTGCGCGCGTTTGCGCAGGCCGAGCTGTGGCCCCACGCCGCGCGCTGGGACAAGGAGCACACGTTTCCGGTGGACGCGCACAAGGGTCTGGCTGCGCTGGGCGCCTACGGCATCTGCGTGCCCGAGGAATTTGGCGGCGCGAATCTTGACTACCTGACGCTGGCCCTGGTGATTGAGGAAATCGCGGCCGGCGACGGCGGCACCAGCACGGCCATCAGCGTCACAAACTGCCCGGTCAACGCCATCTTGATGCGCTACGGCAATGCAGCGCAGAAAAAGCAGTGGCTCACCCCGCTGGCGCAGGGCCGGATGCTTGGCGTGTTCTGTCTGACCGAGCCGCATGTCGGCAGCGACGCGTCGGCGCTGCGCACCACGGCCGTCAAAGACGCGGACGGCTACGTCATCAACGGCGTCAAGCAGTTCATCACCAGCGGCAAGAACGGCCACGCGGCCATCGTCATTGCGGTGACCGACAAGGGCGCCGGTAAAAAAGGCATGAGCGCGTTCATCGTGCCGACCGATGCCCAGGGCTACCAGGTGGCGCGCCTCGAAGACAAGCTGGGCCAGAACTCCAGCGACACGGCGCAGATCAATTTTGACAACTGCCGCATCCCGGCCGACAACCTGATAGGCGCCGAGGGCGAAGGCTACAAGATCGCCCTGAGCGCGCTCGAGGGTGGGCGCATCGGTATTGCCGCGCAAAGCGTGGGCATGGCGCGCAGTGCGTTCGAGGTTGCGCTGGCCTACGCGAAAGAGCGCCAGAGTTTTGGCACTGCCATCTTCAACCACCAGGCGGTGGGCTTCAGGCTGGCCGATTGCGCCACAAAACTGGAAGCTGCGCGCCAGCTGATCTGGCACGCCGCCAGCCTGCGCGACGCCGGTCTGCCGTGCCTGAAAGAAGCCGCCATGGCCAAACTGTTTGCCAGCGAGATGGCCGAGCAAGTCTGCAGCGCCGCCATCCAGACCCTGGGCGGCTATGGCTATGTGAGCGACTTTCCGGTTGAACGCATCTACCGCGACGTGCGCGTGTGCCAGATCTACGAGGGCACGTCGGACGTGCAGAAAATCATCATTCAGAGAGCACTTTAGGCCCCCACGGTCGCGCACTTCGTGTCGCTCCCTGCCCCCCGCGGGGGCCGCTGCGCCTGCGGTCCGGCAAAGCCGGTCCCGCGGCCCCGGCTTGGTTCTGGTACGGGGTCTTGGCTCACTGGTGCGAAAAGCACGCCGTAAACTTGCCGCTACGCATCGCCCCTTCATTGAGTTCGCCACCCACACCAGGAGACAAAACCATGCCCATCACCAAAGGATTCCGCACCCTCGTCGAGGAGGCCATGGCGCAGGTCACGACGTATTCGGTTGACGCGGTGAAAGCCCGGCTCGACGACCCGGCGGTGCAGATCGTGGACATTCGCGATGTGCGTGAACTTGCGGCGGGTACGATCATGGGCGCCTTTCACGCGCCGCGCGGCATGCTCGAATTTTGGGTCGATCCTGCGTCGCCCTATTTCAAGCCGCTGTTTGCCGATGAAGGCAAGGAGTTCATTTTGTTCTGCGGCGCCGGCTGGCGCAGCGCCCTGGCGGCCCAAACCCTGCAGGCCATGGGCATGACCAACGTCGCCCATATCGATGGCGGCTACACCGAGTGGCTCAAGCAGGGCGGCCCGACAGAAACGCTGGAACAGCACAAGGCCGGCAAGGGCAGCCAAGGCAGCAAGGGCTGATGGGTGCGTTGCCACGGCTTCAGCCTTGCCCCTGCGGCCGTCTGGGGCCAGCCAGGAAGCCGCTGGCGCTGGGCGACTGCTGCGGCCGCTTCCTCGCCGACGCGTCAGCAACACCGGCGCCCGATGCTGAATCGTTGATGCGCTCGCGCTACACCGCCTTTGTACTGCAGCGCGCGGACTACCTGCTGGCCACGTGGCACGCCACCACGCGGCCGTCCCGTATTGGGTTTGACGCGGGCGTGAAGTGGCTGGGTCTGGAGGTGCGGCAGCATCGCGCAGTGGACGCTGACCATGCCGAAGTCGAGTTCGTCGCCCGCCAGAAAAGCCCCGGCGTGCCGGCGGTCCGCCTGCATGAACGCAGCCGTTTTGTGCGGGAGGCCGACGCGGCTGGTCGTTGGTACTATGTGGACGGCGATCACCTGTGATCCGCCAATTAATCAGATCAAATAGGCCTGTAGCCCAGGTAATACCTGCGCCAGCAGCTATTGAAATAATAGCGACTTGCCGTGAATGGCAGCCACGGAAAGGTTCTCCCTCTTGAAATTCGATGCGGTTTTGTTTGACTGTGACGGCGTGCTGGTTGACAGCGAACCCATCACCAACGGCGTGCTGCGCGACATGCTAGAAGAGCGGGGCTGGAAGCTCACGCCGGCCGAGTGCATGCGCCTTTTCATTGGCAAGGCGGTAAAAGACGAGGCTGCGTTGATCGAGGCCCGCACTGGCCAGCCGCTGACCGAAGCATGGATGCACAGCTTTCGTGAGCGGCGCAACCAGGGCTTGATGCGCGACCTCCAGGCGATTGCCGGCGCAGCAGGTGCTGTGGCGACCCTCCACGACCTGCTGGAAGGCCGCATCGCCTGCGCGTCCGGCGCGGACCGCTTCAAGGTCGAACTGCAACTGGACAAGTGCGGACTGATGCCCTATTTCACGGAACGTATTTTCAGTGGTCACGAGATGCCGCGCTCCAAGCCGGCACCTGACGTGTACCTGGCCGCCGCCGCAGCGCTGGGCGTGGACCCCGCACGCTGCGCGGTGGTGGAAGACACGGTGACGGGCGTGATGGCCGGCGTGGCAGCAGGTGCGAC
>NCGI01000195.1 GCA_002256925.1 Polaromonas sp. 28-63-22 | reverse complement strand
GACCACTTTCGCTTGTGACAGGGCGTTGCCCAGCTCGGCGGCGTCTTCAATCGCCATGCCCGCGCCCTGCGCCAGATAGGGGCGCATCGGGTGTGCCGCATCGCCCAGCAGCGCCACGCGGCCCAGCGCGTGCTGGTGGGCGCCTTGCATCGGCGGGCGGTCGTACATCACCCACAATCGCCAGGCCCCCACGGCTTCGACAAAATCGCGCAGCGCGGGGCACACACCCTGCAGGCCCGCCTGAAGATCGGCCGCGTTGGCGCGGTGATCCCAGGCGTCGCGCGCCCGGGCGTCATCGGCCACCTCGCCATGCACGAAGGCCACCACATTCAGCGATTCGCCGCCACGCACCGGGTAGCTCACGATGTGCATGCGCGGACCCAGCCACACCGTGACGTTCTGCGTTCTGAAACGTTCCGGCAGGCCCGCCTGCGGCAGCAGGGCGCGGTAAGCCAGATGACCCGTGGGGCGCGGCTGCCCGTCGGCAAGCAGTTGCTGGCGCGCCGTGCTCCACAAGCCATCGGCACCGATCAGCGCGTCGCATTCGATGTCGGGGCCCGCCGCGGTTTGCAGCCTGACAGCCTCCCCGGTCTGGCTGAACGACTGCAGCGCCCGACCGGCATGCAAGCGGATGTCACCGTGCTGCTGCAGGGCGTGCAGCAGCAGCCCGTGCAAATCAGCCCGATGCACCGTCGCGTAAGGGGCGCCATAACGCGCGGCCATGACCTGCCCCAGAGGCAGCTCGCCCAGCGCCTCGCCGCCTTCGGCGCTTCGGACCTGCAGCCGCTGCGGAAAAGCCGCGACCGACCTGAGCGCGTCACTCAGGCCCCAGGCGTCGAGCACACGGGTCACGTTCGGACCAAGTTGAACACCGGCACCGACTTCGCTGAACGCCGCCGCACGCTCAAGCAGTCGCACATGGCAGCCCGCGCGCGACGCGGCCAGCGCAGCCGCCAGCCCGCCGATGCCGCCACCGGCCACTACGACCTGAAGCGTCATCAGGCCAGCAGTTGCCGCAGCACGTAGGGAAGAATGCCGCCGTTGCGGTAGTAGTCCACTTCGATCGGCGTATCGACGCGCAGCGTGGCCGCCACTTCGAGGCGCGTGCCGTCGGCCTTGGTGATGATCAGCAGCGCATCGCTTTGCGGTTTCAGTTCGGGGTGCGGAATCACATCGACCACTTCCGAGCCGTCCAGCCCCAGCGTCTCCCAGGACTCGCCGGGCTTGAACTGCAGCGGCAGCACGCCCATGCCGACCAGGTTGCTGCGGTGAATGCGTTCAAAGCTGCGCGCCACCACGGCCTTGATACCCAGCAGCTGCGTGCCTTTGGCGGCCCAGTCGCGCGATGAGCCGGTGCCGTATTCTTCGCCGGCAAAAATGACGGTGGGCGTGCCTTCAGCCATGTATTTCATCGCAGCGTCATAGATGAACAGCTTGTCACCACCGGGTTGAAACAGCGTCACACCGCCCTCTTCGCGCGAGCCTTCCGCATCCGGCGGAATCATCAGGTTCTTGATACGCACATTGGCAAACGTGCCGCGCAGCATCACGTCGTGGTTGCCGCGCCGCGCGCCGTAGCTGTTGAAGTCGCCCTTCTGCACGCCGTGCGCCTGCAACCACTGGCCGGCCGGCGATGAAGCCTTGATGGAGCCGGCGGGCGAAATATGGTCGGTCGTGATCGAGTCGCCGAACAGCGCCATGATGCGCGCGCCCTTGACCGAATAATTCCCGTAATTTGAACCATTTGAACCATTTGTGCCTGTAGCCCCCGTATCGTGTGCGCCAGCCGCTATGTTTTCCATAGCGAAGTCCTTGAAGAACGGCGGCTCGGCGATGTAGGTGCTGGCGGGCCAGGTGTAGGCGGTGCCGGTGACGCCCTTGATTTTTTCCCACAGCTTGCCGGGCTCGGTCTTGACCTTGGCGTAGTTGGCGCGGAAGGCCTTGCCGTTCATCGCGTACTTCATCAGCTTGTTGATCTCGTCGCTGGTGGGCCAGATGTCGCCCAGGTAAACATCCTTGCCACCCTTGCCCTTGCCCACCGGCTCGGTCATCAGGTCGCGCATCATGGTGCCGGCAATCGCGTAGGCCACGACCAGCGGCGGGCTGGCCAGAAAGTTGGCTTTCAGATTCGGGTGAATACGCGCCTCGAAATTGCGGTTGCCCGACAGCACCGCCGCGCACACCAGGTCGCTTTTGTTGATGGCGTCGTTGATCTCGGGCGTCAGGTCGCCGGCGTTGCCGATGCAGGTCGTGCAGCCGTAACCGGCCAGCGCAAAACCAAGCTTTTCGAGGTAGGGAAGCAAGCCGGCTTCAGTGAGGTATTCCGTCACGATGCGCGAACCGGGCGCCAGCGAGGTCTTGATGTGCGGCTGTACTTTCAAGCCCGCCTCCACCGCTTTTTTGGCCAGCAGGCCAGCGGCCAGCAGCACGCTCGGGTTGGACGTGTTGGTGCAGCTGGTGATGGCGGCGATCAGCACGTCGCCGTTGCCGATGCTGATGCCGGCCTTTTGAGGTACGGGCGTGTCAACCACCTTGTGGGCGCTGACCGCAGACGCCATGGTCGGTCGGCTGCCTTCCATCTCGACCACCATGCGCGGCGCGCCCACCGGGGTCGGCAGCGCACCGGGAATGGTGTCGGCGCGGGCGTCAACGGCGTGGTTGAGCAGGTGCCGCGTGGCCAGCATGCCAGCGGGCTGGTTGAAACCATTCTCGGCAATCGGCTTGCTGTAAAGCGACCTGAACTGCTGCGCCACCTGGCCGAGTTCGATCCGGTCTTGCGGCCGCTTGGGGCCCGCCAGGCTCGGGGTCACGTCGCCCAGGTCGAGCGTGACGACCTGCGAGTAGTCAATGTCGCCCGCCTTCGCCACACCGAACAGGCCCTGAGCCTTGAAGTAGGCCTCGAAGGCCTCGATCTCGTCTTGCGTGCGGCCGGTGCCCTTGAAGTAGTCGATGGTCTTTTCATCGACCGGAAAAAACCCCATCGTGGCGCCATATTCCGGCGCCATATTGCCGATGGTGGCGCGGTCGGGCAAGGCCAGCGTGCGTGTGCCTTCGCCGAAAAATTCGACGAACTTGCCCACGACTTTTTCACGGCGCAAGGTCTCGGTCACGCGCAGCACCAGGTCTGTGGCCGTCACGCCTTCGCGCAGGCGGCCGGTCAGCTCGAAGCCGACCACGTCGGGCGTCAAAAAGTACACCGGCTGGCCGAGCATGGCGGCCTCGGCCTCGATGCCGCCGACACCCCAGGCGACGACGCCGATGCCGTTGATCATGGTGGTGTGGCTGTCGGTGCCGACCAATGAATCGGGGTAGTAAACGCCCTGGGACGTCTTGTGCACGCCGCGCGCCAGATACTCCAGATTGACCTGGTGAACAATGCCGAAACCGGGCGGCACAACGCCAAAGGTATCGAAGGCCTGCATGCCCCATTTCATGAACTGGTAACGCTCGTTGTTGCGCTGAAACTCCAGCTTCATGTTCAGGTCCATCGAATTTTTCTGGCCGTAGTAATCGACCATGATGGAGTGGTCAACGACCAGATCGACAGGCACCAGCGGCTCGATTTTTTTCGGGTCTTTACCGAGCTTTATGGCGGTGCTGCGCATGGCGGCCAGGTCGGCCAGCAGCGGCACGCCGGTGAAGTCCTGCAGCACCACGCGCGCCACCACAAAGGGCACTTCCTGCGTGCGTTCGGCATTGGGCTGCCAGTTGGCAAGCTCGGCCACATGCTCGGCCGTGACGCGCTTGCCGTCGCAGTGGCGCAGCACCGATTCGAGCACGATGCGCAGCGACACCGGCAGCCGCGAGACGTTGGGGAACTCTTTGGCCAGCGCGGGCAGCGAATAAAACTTGCCCGTTTTGCCGCTGGCCGTTTTGAAGGACTTGAGCGTGGGCGCAAAGGCATGAGCGCTTTGGCGAGGGACTCGGGTGGGTAGTTGGGTAGGCACTTTGGCCATGGCAGACTCCTTGAATTGAACCGGCAGACCCCATTCTGGCAGGCGCGCGGTGCAGCGGGGATTCTTCGTCGGCAGACCCTGCGAGGCGGTCAGCGTTTGGGCGTGGGGCCTTGTGGCAGCAAGGTGGATTTATTGCCCCCGGCGGCTCAGGCCGGCGAACGGCAGCGCGGCCGCGCCATCGCCTTCGGGACGTTGAAACCACGTGCAAGTAACACCCCAAGTTGCTATCAATACGATAGCTACTCGCGCAGGTTTTATATGGGCTTCGACTACTTTTCATCACAAAAACAGGCTGCGGCAGCGCCTTTGCGCCGGGCAGGTGTCGGCCTTGGCTGACATCGCACCTGCCGCCTTGCTGAGGGCGCCAGCTGCCGGCGCACTTCACGATGGACTTTTAACGTTCAACGCCAAGGAACAACCATGAACACCGCCACCCACCCCAGCGAATCGCATGAAAAGCTCTGGGACCTGATCAAGGACATCAAGTTCGGCATGCTGACGCATCGCCATGCCACCGGCATGATGCACAGTTGCCCGCTGACCACCCAGAACAAGAAGCTCGACGAAGATTCGCAGCTGTATTTTTTCATTTC
>NCGI01000194.1 GCA_002256925.1 Polaromonas sp. 28-63-22 | reverse complement strand
TTGTTCAGGGCAAGGCGTAAACCACAGCAATAGTTCCACTATTGCGAGGATTTGCAACGCCGCCCTGGGCAAAAAGACGCAGTTTTATGTGCCGGATAGTGTGCAACACAACACCAGAGTCGTCGCACAACCGACCCGACGCTTTTCTGGTTCTTGCCAACGTCTATGGCGCCTGTCAAGGTGCTTCGCAAAAACCGTCAGCCCGCTCCTACAGCCCGCGAACGCAAGTGCTGACAGGGCCACAGGGCCGAAGCCGATGAGCAAAAAAGTGCATCTTGCGTAAGCTTCGTGCAGGTGATTCAGAGAGATCGCCGCTCAACGTTGCCACGGCAAGGAAACCCACAATGCTCCACTATTCCGTCATCTTCCTAGTGATCGCGCTGATCGCCGCAGTGTTCGGATTCGGTGGCATCGCGGCAGGTGCGGTTGAAATCGCCAAGATCCTTTTCTTCATTTTCGCCATCATGGCCATCGTCGGTTTCGTGATGAGCCTGGTTCGACGCAAATAGAGGGGCCGGCGCCGCTGGCTCGCGGCCCTGACGCGCCGTAGTCGTACAAAACACGCCCACCCTATCCGCACTTTCTCTCCGCCTTTTCCTGCCTCTCCTTTCACGACGCTTTCACTTTTTTCACAGCCTTCACAACGCCCTCACTTTTCAAGGAAACCAGCATGAACACACCTTTCTCCAAAACGACCCGCGATCCCGTATCGGCCGCGCAGCAGACGTCCGACGACATGCTCACTGGCGCCAGCCGGGCCGTCGATTCGACACGTGAGTATGCTAACGATGCACTCGACAAGGCCGAGAGCAAAGTGCGCGAACTGCGTGGCCAGGTTGACCCGATGGTGGACATGCTGGCGTCCAAAGCACAGAAACTGGCCCGTCAAAGCCTGGACATGGCTTCAGAGGCCAAGCAGCGCGCGCAGCAGTCCCTGAGCCATGCTGCGGGCGTGACCGGACGCTACGTGTCCGAGCAGCCATTGCGTTCAGTGCTGATTGCCGCCGCGGTCGGTGCTGCTGTCGCAATGCTGATTTCAGCCACACGCCATCGCGACAACGACCGTTATTGATCGGTCACACGCTCGCTGCAAACCCTTAAAGCAACCCGCCCGGCAACCCTGGCCCCACCACCGCGTCCCCACATGCTGCATCCGCTTTTCTCCACGCTCGTGAAACGACCTGACCTGGTGATCGACCATGTCTCTGCGTATGCGGCGCTGTTTCAGCAGGAGGCCATGGAGGCCGGCTCCGACCTTCTCACCCGCGCTGCCGCATGGATCCTGGCGGTTCTGGCGTCCGTGGTGTTTTTAGGCCTGTCCGGCGTGGCCGTGATGCTCGGCGTGATGCAAAACCAGTTTCATTGGGTCCTTGTGCTGGTGCCAGGCTTTGCTTTGCTGCTGGTGGTGGTGGCTGTCCTGCGCGCCATGAAGCCATGGCAGGCCGAGCGCTTTCCTGAGTTGAAGGCGCAGTTAGAAAGCGACGCGCGCGCGTTGCGCATGGTGGCCTGAAAGCGATTGATCCCATGTCGAGCAGCCACCAACCCACACCGCAGGAACGTCTGGCCATGAGCCGCAAGGCGCTGGTCCGGCACATGACGCGCGACGACACCCCGGCCGCTGGCGATGAATCACAGCCCTACGAAATCGGCGACGAATCCGGTGTGGCACCGGCCAGATCAGGATTCTGGGCCTCCGCATTGGCCCGCGCCGTGCAGACGTGGTGGCGCAACCAGCCCGTAAGCGTGGCTTTCGGCGTTGCCAAACCGGTCCTTGGCCGCTATGCCGAAAGGCAGCCGTTCAAGCTGCTCGGCGTCGCTGCGGTCGCAGGCGCTGCGATTGTCCTGATCCGGCCGTGGCGGCTGGTGTCTGTCGGCGGTCTGGTGCTTGCTGCCGTGAAGTCGGCGGCGGTACCCGGGGTGCTGATGTCGCTTTTTGCCGCGCGCGAAGACGGCAAACCCGACAGCCAACCCTAAAAGCCGGGCCCATCGGGCTGATTAAACCAACAACCTACCGAAACACCATGAAAAAAATTCCGAAATCCCTGGTTCCGCTTTCCAGCCGGTCTCCCGGCGAAGAATCCGGCGACGAACTCGCACTCGACGAAAGCGGCCTTGAAGCCGCGAGAAAAAGCCTTGATGACGGGGCCGTGACGCCGGCCTACGGGCCACACCGCGACGCCATCGTGAAACTGCTCAACGATGCGCTCGCTACCGAGCTGGTGTGTGTGCTGCGCTACAAGCGCCACTACTACACGGCCAAGGGCGTGGCATCGCCAAAAATTGCCGAAGAATTCATGGTGCATGCGCAGGAAGAAACCCAGCACTCCGAAAGCATTGCGGAGCGCATCGTCCAGCTTGGCGGAGAGCCCGACTTCTCACCCGACAGTCTGCTTGAACGCAGCCATGCCGGTTACGACGAATCCAAAGACTTGCAGGCCATGATCCGGTCCAACCTGATCGCCGAACGTGTCGCCGTGGAAAGCTACCGCCAGATGATCGCCTTGATCGGCGAGAAAGACCCCACAACCCGCCGCATGCTGGAACAGATTCTGGCCGACGAGGAAGAGCACGCTGACGAGCTGAGCGACTGGCTCGAAAAATAAACCCAAGCGCAGGTCGGATGGCGTGGTGCCGCCAGCCGACAGGCATTTCAAACTCTGCACCAGTTCAGCTCAACATTCTCAAGAGGAAAATTATTATGAAATACGCTCGCGCAATTGCATTCGCCGCCCTGGCTGGCATCACCATCATCGGCAGCGGCTGCGCCGTGGGGCGTGGCCAGGAGACCGTAGGCTCCTATGTGGACGACACCGCCATCACCGCCGCAGTCAAGGCCAAGTTTGTTGAAGACAAAACGGTGTCGGCTTCCGCCCTGAGCGTCGAGACGCTCAACGGGACAGTTCAGCTGTCCGGTTTTGCGAAATCGGCTGCTGAGAAGGCACAGGCCGAGAACATCGCCCGCGGTGTGAAGAACGTGAAAAACGTTCGCAACAACATCGTGGTTCGTCCTTAAGCTTCGGCAACATCTCGCGGGCCTTCACCGGCAGTAGCACTGCCCCGCGTGAAAGCCCGTGTGTCAGACCGTTCATCAGGCCGTTAGAGGCTGCAAGGCAAAAAAAAAAGCATCCGGAGCGCCAGGCGCCGGATGCTTTTTCTTTTGAGCGGTGTTGACGGGTGTTGACCGTTCCGCTGGATCAGCCGGCCTTGACCACCAGTTTGTTGTCGACCGAACTGACACCCTTGACGCCTTTGGCGATGGTCGTCGCCCTTTCGCGCGCCGCCTCAGAAGGTGCGGTGCCGGTGAGGGTCACGACGCCGCCCTTCGTATCCACATCGATTTTGATGGCGCTCAGATCCGGGTCTTTTGCAAGGCCCGTCGAGACGCTGGACGTGATCAGCGCGTCGTCAATCTTGTCGCCAGCCTTCTCGGCCATCGCCGCGCCCGATGCTTCGGCCTGGGTGGTTGCGTCCTTGACGGCAACGCCCGCGCTGGCCATGCCGCTTTCCGCTTTCGCCTTGGCCTCGGCCGCAGCCTGCTCGGTCTTGGCGACGGCCGAGTCGAGTTGCTGCCCGGCAGTTTTGCCGTCGCCGGTTTTGCCGCAAGCGGCGACGGTGAGCACTAAAACAAGCGATGCAGCCATTGCAGCGCCGTGGACAGGTTTTTTCATGGTGACTCCCGGATCAAGTTGTTTGACATGCACAGCGCCCGCTCAATGGAGCCACTGTGCGGATGAGTGCGGCACGCCCTCACGGCGAAGGCAGGCGCGCATAAAGCGTACGGCAGCCGGCCCCGCTCCGAAAGTCCTTGCCGTCGCAAACGGGCGTAGGACGGGGCTTTCGAAAAAATCCGGTCGGGCAGCGCACCGGCGCCGTCATCAGCTTCGGCAACTGCCGTGCGCCTTGCGAAACACCGCAGGGTAAACGGGTGCTTCGCCACCAGTCCTGAACAGACCGCGACCTGCCGCCTGAGCACGCCGCTGTTGCGCGGCATAGGGACCAGGCCGGCCGCGATAGCGGTAAGACCAGGCCTGCCCGGCTTCCACCATCGCGCCACCCAGGTCGTCGCCATCGAGCACGAGCTGCGCCAGCAAGCGGCCGTAGTCGTCCCGGCTGACGCCATGAACCACGACCTGCTGGCCAAGGGCGCGGCGCCTGAGCGCATCACGCGCGCTGCCGCCACCGTTCTGACAGATTTCGGGGGCATCGATACCGTGGACACGAACGCTCACCGGTTTGCCGCCGTGCGGCGGCCGGACGTGAACCGTATCGCCGTCAACCACATAGACAACCCGGCCGGTCCAGACCTGCTGCAGCGGCGTGGCGGCCCGTGCCGGCACACAGCATGCCGCCAGCAGGGTCAGGGCCAGGACCAGCGGAGCCTCGGGCTTGAATGAAAAAAAAGTCGTCAAGGCGTATCTTGTTTTTGAGTCGCTATTATATTGATAGCTGGTCGCGCATATAAATAAAGGGCTACAGCACTAAAAGGCCTTGGATTCAAGCACGAAGTGCAACAAGGATTAGTTTAGCGGGTGCACTTGCAGGCTGAAGAACACCTCATGTGGAGTTCGATAGCCCAGGCATTTG
>NCGI01000193.1 GCA_002256925.1 Polaromonas sp. 28-63-22 | reverse complement strand
GATCACCTACCACCCCTCCTTCACAGGCCGCACCAAAATCGACCAGGCCTTTGCAGCCCGACAGTTGCACCCGCGCATCGCGCTCGAGGCAATCGACTCGGATGTGATCAAGACCTATGTCAGGCTGGGTCTGGGCGTGGGCATCGTGGCCGAAATGGCGTTGAAGGACGACGGCACCAACACCGACCTGCTCGCCCTGCCGGCAGGCCAGCTCTTTGGCATCAATGTGGCGCGCGTGGCCTTCAAGCGCAGTGCGTACCTACGCAATTTTGTCTATAAATTTGCCGAACTGGTGAGCGACCGGCTCACCCAGAGTCTCATCACCCGGGCCATGGCAGGCCGAATCCACGACGACGGCGACCTATGAACATGTCTTCCCTGATCCACCTGGGTGCGCGGCCCAAGTCCGCGCCGGAAAGAACGCCACAGCTCACCTCCCGGCTGCCCGCTGTGGGGACCACCATATTTACGGTCATGTCTGCGCTCGCCGCCGAAAAAGGCGCGGTCAATCTGGGCCAGGGCTTTCCTGATTTTGCGTGTGACCCGCAGTTGATCAGCGCTGTGACCGAAGCGATGACAGAAGGCCTGAACCAGTACCCGCCCATGACCGGCGTGCCCGCGCTGCGCCAGGCCGTTGCCGAAAAAATCAGCCGACTGCACGGCCGCAGCTACAGCCCCGACTCAGAGATCACCATCACAGCCGGAGCAACACAGGCCATCCTGACGGCCATCCTGGCGGTGGTGCATCCCGGCGATGAGGTCATCGTGCTGGAACCCTGCTACGACAGCTACGTGCCGAACGTCGAACTCGCCGGCGGCAAGGTGGTGCGCGTGCCCCTGACGCCGCGCACGTTCCGGCCTGACTTCGACAAAATCTCGGCCGCCATCACACCCCGAACGCGCGCGATCGTCATCAATTCACCGCACAACCCGAGCGCCACGGTCTGGACCGAGGCGGACATGCTCAAGCTGCAGGACATCCTGGCGCCCACCGAAGTGCTGCTGATCAGCGACGAGGTGTACGAGCACATGGTGTTCGATGCCGACAAGGGGCAGATCCACCAGAGCGCCACCCGTTTCCCCGGTCTGGCGGCACGCGCCTTCATCGTCAGCAGTTTTGGCAAAACCTACCATGTGACCGGCTGGAAAGTCGGCTACGTGGCGGCGCCGGCGTCGATGACGGCCGAGTTCCGCAAGGTCCATCAGTTCAACGTGTTCACTGTCAACACGCCGGTGCAGCATGGTCTGGCAACCTACATGCGCAACCCGTCAGCCTACCTGGAGCTGCCGTCTTTTTATCAGCGCAAACGCGATCTTTTCCGCAGCGGCCTGGCCGCTACCCGCTTCAAACTTCTGCCCAGCGAGGGCAGCTATTTCCAGTGCGTCGATATTTCGGAGGTCAGCGATCTGGGTGAGGCCGATTTCTGCAAGTGGCTCACAGCCGAAATCGGCGTGGCGGCCATTCCACTGTCGGCGTTCTACGGCGACGGGTTCGACCAGCGCGTGGTGCGCTTTTGCTTTGCCAAGAAAGACGAAACGCTTCAGGCTGCCCTGCAGCGACTGGCCAAACTGTAGGCAAGCCCTGACGGTTGCACGGCCTTCCTTCCTGCTTGATGCCTCACCGTGGCGGGAAACAATGGAGTGACATAACAAGGAGTATCTCAATGTCCCTCTCTCTTATCCTGCTCATCGTCCTCATCCTGATTTTGGTGGGTGCATTGCCTACATGGGGTCACAGCAAAAACTGGGGCTACGGGCCCAGCGGCGGACTCGGCCTGGTAGTCATCATCCTGATCATCCTGCTGCTGATGGGACGCATCTAGCACCAGCGGCAAGCGCTCATTTCCGGAAAAGGGTCGTGCAGATGCACGGCCCTTTTTTTATGCCCCGTTGTTATCGGATCAGCTGTTGAGTTGCGCCCAGGCTTTGTCGAGGCGCTTGATGCTGACCGGCTGGGGCGTGCGCAATTCCTGCGCGAAAAAGCTCACGCGAAGCTCTTCCAGCAGCCAGCGAAACTCCTGCATGCGGGCATCGGTCGCGCCCTTGCGTTCGGCCACCAGGCGCCAGTAGCGTTGCTCCTGCGGGCGCAGCTCGGCCATGCGCGCTGCGTCGCGCGCCGGGTCGCCACGCCACTTCTCCAGCCGTAGCGTGATGGCCTTGAGGTAACGCGTCAAATGCTGGAGCTGCGGGTAAGGCGTGGTGATCAAAAACCGTTTGGACACCAGCCTGTGCAATTGCTGCGCCGCGTCTGCAGCCGCTTCCGTGGCGTTTTTCGTGTCCTTGATCTTGCGCTGCGCCAGCGCGTATTCGGCCAGAATCGCCGCCGCGGTGCGGGCCACCTCGCTGGCGATCAGCGTCAGGCGCCCTCGCCCTTCATCCACCCGCTTTTTGAAGGCTGCTTCGTCGGCCGGCAGCGGGTCGAGCAAAAAGGCGCGGTCCAGCGCCACATCAATGATTTGCGCCCGCAACTCTTCCAGGGTGCCGCCGCCTGAGTTGTCGGCGTTGCGACCGACCAGCATGAAGGCCGTCGCCATTTTCTGCAGCTCGGGCAGATTCTTCTCAAGGTATTTCAACGCGTCCCTGATCTGCAGCGAAAACAGTCTGCGCAAACCCTCACGGTGCCGGGCCGCCGCCACGTCGGGCTCGTCGAACACTTCAATCGTCACGGCGCCGCCACCGTCTGCACCCAGATCAATCAGGGCCGGGAATCCGATCAGCGTCTGCGCACCCTTGCGGATCTCCAGCAGCTCAGGCAACTCGCCAAAGCTCCAGCTGGTGTAGCGCTCGGGCACGCGGGCCGCTATTGTTTTGATAGCTGCTCGCGCAGGATTTACATGGGCTTGAGGCCTGTTTGATGCCTCATTGGACGCCAAAGCAGCCTGTTGACCGATCGTGGCGCCAGCACCGGCTGGCAGGCCGCCCAGCCCTTTCAAACCGGCCAGCGCCTGAAATGCACCACGCGCCTGCGCACCCAGCTCACCCTTCAGCGCGCCCACGTTCCGGCCGGTCCCCCGTTGCCGGCCGTGCTCGTCCAGCACCCTGAAATTCATGAACAGATGGGGCGGCAGCATCTCGAGCTTGATGTCGCCGCGCTTGATGTCGAGCGAGGTTGCAGCGCAGACCAGCCTGACCACGGCATCGGTCAGCGAGCCGTGACCAAACACTTCGGGCTGCAGGAGCTGTTCAGCCATGCGCGTCGCGGTGTCGGGAAGTGGCACCAGCCGCGAACGCGGACGCTGGTGAAGCGTCTTGATGAGTGCCTGCACCTTGTCCTTGAGCATGCCCGGCACCAGCCATTCGCAGCGCTCTTCGTTGACCTGGTTCAGCGCAAACAGCGGCACATCAACCGTCACGCCGTCTTTCGCGTCGCCCGGCTCGTGCAGATACGTTGCGGTGCAGTCCACGCCGCCAAGCCGCAGCGTTTTGGGAAAAGCCTGCGTGGTGATGCCGGCAGCTTCATGGCGCATCAGCTCGTCGCGGGTGAGCAGCAGCAGCTTCGGCTGCTTTTTCACTTCCTCCCGGTACCAGCTTTCACAGCTTGCGCCGCTGCAGACATCGGGCGGCAACTGCTGGTCATAGAAAGCAAAAATCAGTTCTTCATCGACCAGCACATCCTGCCGGCGCGCCTTGTGTTCCATTTCCTGGACCTGGCTGATCAGTTTCTGGTTGGCCGCAAGGAAAGGAAGTTTCGTCTCCCACTGGCCCGCAACCAGTGCCTCGCGAATGAAAATTTCACGCGCCGCCACCGGATCGACACGGCCGAAATTGACACGCCGGCCGTTGTAGATCACCAGGCCGTAGAGCGTGGCCCGCTCCAGCGCGGTGACCTGCGCCGCCTTCTTTTCCCAGTGTGGGTCAAGCAGCTGCTTCTTCAGCAAATGCCCGGCGACCTGCTCCACCCACTGCGGCTCGATGTTCGCGATGCCGCGACCAAACAGGCGCGTGGTTTCGACCAGCTCAGCCGCCACGATCCAGCGCCCGGGCTTCTTGCTGAGTTTGGCGCCGGGGTGGCGATAAAAACGGATGCCGCGCGCGCCCAGGTACCAGTCTTCCTCGTCGTTCTTGAGGCCCATGTTGCCCAGCAGGCCGCACAGCATCGACAGGTGTAGTTGCTCGTAGCTGGCGGGCTTGTCGTTCAGATGCCAGCCTTGTTCGCCGATGGTGCTGTGCAACTGCGAATGAATGTCGCGCCATTCGCGCACGCGGCGCATGTTGATGTAATTTTCGCGCAGCAGGGTTTCGTACTGCCGGTTGGAAAGCTTATGAACATGGCGGGTCAGACCCCGATTACCGGCGTCGAAGCCGCCAGGCGCAGGCTCGGTAGATCGGGCTCTGACCCCCACACTTTGAGATTCCCCGCTCCCGGCCCCACCCCCCCGCGAGTCGCCCAGCCATTTCCACAACTTCAAATAGCCAACAAACTCGCTCTTCTCATCATCAAATTTCGCATGCGCCTGGTCAGCCTGCGGCACGTCCTGCACGCTCAGCGCGCTGGCAATCACCAGCACTTCATCGAGCGCGCCGCGGTCCTTGGCTTCCAGGATCATGCGGCCGACGCGTGGGTCCAATGGCAGCTTGGCGAGTGTCTGGCCCACGGCGGTCAGCTCGTTGTCGTCATCGACAGCACCCAGTTCAGCCAGCAACTGGTAGCCGTCGGCCATCGCGCGGCCCTGCGGCGGCTCAATGAACGCGAAGTTTTCGATCGCGCCCAGGCGCAGCGCCTTCATGCGCAAGATGACCGACGCCAGCGAACTGCGCAAAATCTCGGGGTCGGTAAAACGCTGCCGCCCCAGAAAATCGGGTTCGTCGTACAGGCGTATGCAAATACCGTCGGCCACCCGACCGCATCGCCCGGCGCGCTGGTTGGCCGCTGCCTGCGAGATCGGCTCGACCATCAGCTGCTCGACCTTGCTCCTGAAACTGTAGCGCTTCACGCGCGCCGTTCCTGCGTCCACGACATACCTGATGCCCGGCACCGTGAGCGAGGTCTCGGCCACGTTGGTGGCCAGCACGATGCGGCGGCCGCTGTGGCCGTCAAA
>NCGI01000192.1 GCA_002256925.1 Polaromonas sp. 28-63-22 | reverse complement strand
TGGCGCATCACGCCTTGGTGGTCTTGCCGTGCTTTTCGATCAGTGCGCGCGCGGTGTCGAGCAGCTTTTTGCCATCGAAGCCTTTTTTGTTCATGTCTTCGACCCACTCGACTTCGACCGCACGGGACTTGCGCCGGAACTCCTGCGCTTCGGCCGGGCTGACGGTGTAGATGGTGTTGCCGCGGTCACTGGCGGATTTGCGGCCGGGTATGTCATTGCTCTGCTGCGTCTTGCCCATCCAGGCCGACGTCGCCATGCCGGAATTGTTGTCGATGACCTTTTTCAAGTCGGGCGCCAGCGCGTTGTATTTCGCCTTGTTCATGGCTATCACGAACGTGGTGGTGTAGAGACTGCCGCCTGCAGGATCGAACTCGGCGTGGAATTTGGTCAGCTCGTTGACCTTGACCGAAGGCACGACTTCCCATGGAATGACGCAGCCGTTGATGGTGCCCTTGCTCAGCGCATCGGGAATGCCGGGCAGCGGCATGCCCACAGGCGTGGCGCCCAGCACGCCCAGCAATTTGGTGACCTGCCGTGTGGGCGCACGCAGCTTGAGGCCGCGCATGTCGGCAATCGACTTGACGGGTTTATCGACCGTGTGGATCACGCCCGGGCCATGCACCTGCAGCGCAATGACCTGCGTGTCCTTGAACTCGTCCGGCGCCATCGTCTGCACATATTCCCAAAAGGCTTTTGAGGTGGCTTCGGCGTTGTTCATGATGAAGGGCAGCTCGAACACCTCGATGCGCGGGAAGCGTCCGGCGGTATTGCCGGGCAAGGTCCACACCACGTCCACAACGCCGTCTTTCGCCTGGTCATAAAGCTGAACGGGCGTGCCGCCGAGCTGCATGGCGGGATAGGCTTCAAACTTGATTCGGCCGCCAGACTCTTTTTCAACTTTCTCCATCCAGGGCTTGTGCATGCCCAGCCACACGTTGGAGGTCGGCGACATGAAGGTGTGGAACTTGAGCGTGACGACCTGCTGGGCCAGGCCGGAGATCCCCGGTGCGCCGAGCGCCACGGCAGCGCCGGATTTAAGTAGGGTGCGACGTTGAATCATGGTTGCGGGCTCCGGTGAACGTTGAAATGGACTACGCTGAATCTAAGGGATGTGACGGTGTTCGATAACCCGTGAATGCCCTGAGTCGCCTGGCGAAAGCCACGCGCGCAGCTGGAGGCCAGGCGGGCGAAGTGCAGGCTCAGGAGATGTACTTGACCAGCCACAGCGAAATGCCCGGGAAAAACAGCAGCAGCGTGGTTCGCAGTGTGTCGCTGATCAAAAACGGCATCACACCGCGATAGCTTTCCCGGATCGGCACGTCCTTGGCCATGCCGTTGACCACATAGACGTTCAGGCCCACCGGCGGCGCCAGCAGCCCGAAGCCCACCGTCATCAACACCATGATGCCGAACCAGACGGCAACCGATTCCCTGGGCATGCCAAAGTCAAGGCCCATCACCATCGGGAAGAAGATGGGAATGGTCAGCAACAGCATCGACAGCTCGTCCATCACGGCACCCAGCACCACATAAAACAGCAAGATCGCGGTGACCACCATCAGGGGCGACAGGCCCCAGCCGCCGACGACTGCCGCCAGTTGGTTAGGCACCTGCGTCAGGGCGAGCGCCGAGTTCATCAAGTCGGCGCCGATGAAAATCAAAAAGATCATGGCCGAGCTTTCAGCCGTGGCGTAAAAGCACTGTGCGAACTTGGCCCAGGTCAGCTCGCGCCGCATCAGGGCTGCCAGCAAGGTGGCCGCCGCGCCGACTGCGGCGCCTTCGGTGGGTGTGAAGAAGCCGCCGTAGATGCCGCCAAACACCAGCAGGAAGATGACGGCGATGGGCGCGATGCCCAGCAACAGCGCAAGGCTCACAGGTTCCCGGTGGTCGTCGACGTCGGGTGCCTGCCCGGGCACCACGCGCACGTAGATGGCGATGGCGGTGATGTAGCCCAGCATGGCAATGATGCCCGGCACCATGGCCGCAGCAAACAGCTTGGCGATGTTCTGCTCGGTCAGGATGGCGTAGATCACCAGCGGCACCGACGGCGGAATCAAAATGCCCAGCGTGCCGCCGGCCGCGAGGGTGCCGGTGGCCAGTCGGCCGGAATAGCCGTGGCGCTTCATTTCGGGCAGGGCCACGCTGGTGATGGTGGCGGCCGTGGCCACCGACGAACCGCAAATCGCGCCGAACGCAGCGCAGGCCAGCACCGACGCCATCGCCAGCCCGCCCTTGAAGCCGCCCATGAGCGCCGCCGCGAACCGGAACAGTGCGCGGCTGATGCCGCCCTGCGTGGCGAAGTGGCCCATCAGGATAAACAGCGGGATCACCGACAGGTCATAACTGGCGAAGCGGGCGAAAGCCTGGGTATTGAGGAAGTTCGAAAAAGGCCCCCAGCCGGTTTGCATGACATAGCCGGTGGCGCCGGCCACAAACATGGCCACTGCAATCGGCACCCGCACGGCCATCAGGACCAGCATGATGCCGAAAATGACCAGGGCTAGTGTGATGGCGCTCATACGTGTGCCTCGACACCTTGGGGAAAACCGAACACCGCCTGCCACAACCCGATCACGCTGGTGAGCACGAACGCGGGCACCATGCCGGCGTAGGTCACCCACTCGGGAAAACCAAGAATCTGCGTTTCGGAGTGCGTGTTGTACGAATTGAGGCCGCCGAGCGTGGTGCGCCACGCCAGCAGTGCGAAAACAAGCGCCAGCAGCAGCGCACCGAAGCGGTCCAGTCCATGGTTGACGGCCTGGCTGGCGCTGGCGGTGAAAAAATCAACAATGATGTTGCCACGACGGATCTGGCAAAAGGGCATGAACAGCGCAATCGCCGCCCCCGTGGCGACGCCGGTGAGTTCAAAGTCCCCAACGATGGTCGCGCCCGTGGTGTTGCGGCCGATCAGGCTGGCGCAGGTCATCAGCGTGATGGCGGTCAGCAGCAAGCCAGCCGCAATCGCGCACAGCTTGGCGAGCAATTCAAGAGTTTTCAAGGGAGATCTCCGGGAAGGGGGCGAACTGGCGAGCAGACCGCACCCCTGCACGCCAACAAAAGCGCAGGGGACTCAAGGGTGTCTGCTGCGCTTGCGATTCGACTTGCCGTCAGGTGCGTTCGATGCGTCAGAGTACCTTGACCGTCAGCGTCTCCAGGCCCGCCACACCGCCGACCATCGTGTTGCCCGAGACGACCGCCGCCACACCTTCCGGGGTACCGGTATAGATCAGATCGCCCGGTTGCAATTCCCAGGCGGCTGACAAGTGTTCAAAGATTTCACCGATGTTCCAGATCAGTTTGGACACCGTGCTGCGCTGGCGGTCCTTGCCATCGACCTGCAGGTAAATTTCAGCGTTGGCGGCGTCGCCGGCCTGCGCGACCGGGGTGATGGGGCCAATCGGCGCCGAGTGGTCGTAGGCCTTGCCGATCTCCCACGGGCGGCCCTGCTTTTTCATCTCGCCCTGCAAGTCACGCCGCGTCATGTCCAGTCCCACCGCGTAACCGTAGATGTGCTTGTGGGCATCGGCGGCGCGAATGTTCTTGCCACCCGTGCCGACCGCCACCACCAGCTCGATTTCATGGTGCAGGTTTTTGGTCAGGCTGGGGTAGGGAATGCTGCCGGTTTCACCGGCGTTCACGACCACCACCGCATCGGCCGGCTTCAAAAAGAAAAACGGTGGCTCACGGCCCGTAAAGCCCATTTCCTTGGCGTGCTCCTCATAGTTGCGCCCGACGCAATACACGCGGTTGACCGGAAAACGTGCCGTGGTGCCGACAACAGGCACCGAAACGACGGCGGGAGGGGTGATGACAAAACTCATGGCAACCTTTCTTCTCTGTGTATGCCCAGGGCCTGATGCACCGGGCGGTCTGAAAAACTGAACAGCACGCAACCTTGCGCCGAGCGCAACCGGGCAGTGTGCCACGACGGAATCACAAAATGGTCGCGCGGGCCGAACGCGAAGGTCCAGGTTTGTTCGCCACGCGCGATTTCGACAGTGCCCGAGCCCTCGACCACGCTGAACACCGCGCCGTCGGTCTGGCGACAGGGTTTGCCTTCAAAGCCGGCGGGCAGCCGCTGCATGAACGTGGCCATGGTCGGCATGGGTGGGCCGCCCGTGGCCGGATTGACGTAGCGCATCTTGACGCCGTCCCAGGCGTCGATGTCGGCGTGCGCCTCCAGTTGATGCAGGGCTTCGCGCGTGCGCTCGTACGGGTAGCTGAAGATCGGTGAGGTCTGGCCGAACGGCGCGCTGTGCCGGGCATCGAAGCGCACCGGCAGCATGTTGGCGCCGTAGCGGTGGCCGCTGATGCCTTGCGCTTTGGTCACGGCCTGCTGTTTGGCGCTGCCGTTTTCAGCAAAGCCCGCGTCAAAAAAGCGCAGCATCGGTATGTCGAGTCCGTCCAGCCAGACCACCGGCGCGTCCGACTGCACGTCGCCCAGATGGCCGTGGTCATGCCAGGTCCAGCTGGGTGTGATGATGAAGTCCTGCATCTGCGTGCGTTCGCCGTCCACGGCGGTGAAGGCGCCATGCCCCTCGACCACAAAGCGCAGGGCGCTCTGGGTATGCCGGTGGCTGGGCGCCACCTCGCCCGGCATGATCACCTGCAGGCCGGCGTACAGCGACTGGGTGATGCACGACTGCCCGCGCAGCCCGGGGTTCTCGAGGATCAGCACCCGCCGCACCGCTTCTTCGGCCGTGATGAGCTGGCCCGATTGCATCAGGTAGGGGTGGACGTCGGCGTATTTCCACAGCGCCGGCTGGCACGGCGTGGCCGGCGAGGGCGGCACCAGTGCGTGCAGCACCTCCCAGAGCGGCGTCATGCTGTGTGCGGCAATGGCCTGGTAAAAAGCCTGTCGTGCTGCGGCGGTGGCGGTCTGGCCGGGGGCGGCTGGGGGTGTCATGTCCATGGTTCGTTCTCGCGTCGTGGGGCCTGGTTGCAGGCGATGTCGGGGGGCGCTGTTGATCCCGGTTGATCTCAGTTGAAATCTGCCTACGGCTATTCAATCCGGATGCGCTGGCTTGTGATGATGTTGCCCAGAATCGCGGTTTCGTCGCGGATGCGGCTCTTCAGCCCTTCCGGCGATGTACCCA
>NCGI01000191.1 GCA_002256925.1 Polaromonas sp. 28-63-22 | reverse complement strand
GGGTTGACAGCGACCGCATGATTCAGGTGCTGACCAACCTGCTGTCCAATGCGGTCAAGTTTTCGCCGTCCGGGGGTAGCGTGGAGATTGAGGTTATGCGCGTGGCCCGTAGCATCCGGGTGGAGGTGAAAGACCACGGCCCGGGCATACCGGAAGAGTTTCGTAGCCGGATTTTCCAGAAGTTCTCGCAAGCAGATTCCTCTGACACCCGGAAAATGGGTGGAACCGGCCTGGGGCTCAACATCTCCAGGTCGCTCATCGAGCAAATGAATGGCGCCATCAGCTTCACGAGTGATGTGGGTCTAGGCACCAGCTTCTATTTCGAGCTGCCCGAATGGAAGGAGCCGGTCCGGCGTCCAATGCCCGTCGGGTCCCTCACGGCACCGGTCCCGGCACGCATTCTGGTTTGCGAAGACAACCCCGACATTGCCAAGTTGATCGGCCTCATGCTTGAGAACGCCGGTTTCGAGGCTGATGTCGCGTACAGCGCAGAAGATGCCTTGGCCTGTCTGGGCAGCAGTCGCTACGATGCGATTACGGTGGATCTGACGCTGCCTGGGCAACAGGGCGCCGCCTTCATCGGTGCGCTTCGCCGGGATGTGCGAACACAGGGCTTGCCGGTGGTCGTGATCTCTGCCTCCGAAGACGAAGGGCAACTGCATTTCAACGGCAAGCCCCTTGCGATTTCCGACTGGCTCGACAAACCGATTGATGAGGATCGCCTGATCGCCAGCCTGCGGCGCGCCGTGGCTGGACTGGCCAATGGCAAGCCGCGCGTTTTGCATGTCGAAGATGATCCCGACATCCAGTGCATTGCGGCGGCCATCGCTGAAAATTACGCCAGCTTTGAATTCGCCTCCACGCTGGCTGAAGCCCGAGCTCTGTTGCGGCAGCAGACCTTTGACCTCGTGCTGCTGGATCTGACGCTGGGTGACGACTCGGGCTGGTCACTGTTTGAAGATATCGATAAACTGCGTCCCCGGCCGCCCGTGATCGTGTTTTCTGCCAGCGATGTCAGCCCGGCCGACAGCCGGCTGGCCGAGGCGGTGCTGATCAAGGCCCACACGTCCAACAGCGAGCTTTTACTGACCATCCAGCGGGTGCTGAAAATCTCTGGAGACCCTGGCCCCACCCGTCCCATGTCCCTGAGCTGACCATGTCCAAGATCCTGAACCGCATTCTGTATGTTGAAGACGAACCCGATATTCGCGTGATCGCGCAAATGGCGCTGGAGGCGGTCGGTGGGTTCACCGTGATCGTCTGCGCCTCGGGCCCGGAAGCGCTGCGCGCCGCTGCGGCATCCCGGGCGGACCTTCTGCTGCTCGATGTCATGATGCCCGGCATGGATGGGCCCAGCACCCTCAAGGCGCTGCGCGAACTACCGGCAACGGCCGACACGCCGGTGATCTTCATGACCGCCAAGGTGCAGGCTGCGGAAGTGGCTGCCTACAAGGCGCTGGGCGCCATCGACGTCATACCCAAGCCTTTTGATCCGATGGAGCTTTCCGCGCAGATCCAGCGTATCTGGGCAGCCCAGGCTTGAGCGCTGATGTCGCCGGCTAACAGCGCTTCACCACGTGCTTCAACGGCGCCCAGCCCCTGGCCCATTGCCTTCGCCGGCATGGTGTCACTGGCGGTGGCGATGGGTATCGGGCGCTTTGCGTTCACGCCGCTGCTGCCCCTGATGCTCAGGGACGGTGTGATTGACCTGCCCCGCGCAAGCTGGCTGGCCAGTGCCAATTACCTCGGCTACTTTGTCGGTGCGCTGCTCTGCACGCTGCAGCCGTGGATATGGGCGCGCTTTCGTTTCTTGCCGCTGCTGGCTTTTTCATCGCTGGTGCGCGCCGGCTTGCTGACCACGTGCGTGCTCACGCTGGCGATGGCCTGGCAGTTTCAGCCCGCATGGCCGTGGTTGCGCTTTGCGGCAGGCGTGACCAGTGCGGTCGTGTTTGTGTTTACGTCGGGCTGGTGTCTGAGCCAGCTCGCCCGACGGGGCGTGCCTGAAATGGGCGGCGTGATTTACATGGGGCCCGGCGCGGGCATTGTGGTGAGTGGCCTGTTTGCCAGCGGCATGGTGGCCTGGCACTGGACGGCCGCCAGAGGCTGGCTGATTTTTGGCGTGCTGGCGTTTGTGCTGACGGCGGTGGTGTGGAAGGTTCTGAGCGGTGGTGAAGACCACCTGGCTGCACGCGGCGCCCCGCTGACCGGCGCAACCTTGCTGGCGCCCGTGGCGCAAAGCCGCGCTGAAATGCCTCTGCTCACCTTCGCCTACGGGCTGGCCGGTTTCGGTTACATCATCACTGCCACGTTCTTGCCCGTGATTGCGCGCGCCGCCTTGCCCGGCTCGGGCTGGCTCGACCTGTTCTGGCCGATCTTCGGTGTCGGCATCATGACAGGTGCGCTGCTGGCGACGCGCATTCCTGGCAGCTTTGACCGGCGCCGCCTGCTGGCCGCGTGTTATTTCCTGCAGGCGTTGGGTATTGCGACCAGCCTGCTCAACCCCAGCCTGGCCGGGTTCGCGGTGGGCAGCCTGCTGCTCGGTCTGCCGTTCACAGCCATCACTTTTTTTGCGATGCAGGAGGTACGCCGTCTTCGTCCCAGCACGGCCGCCAGTTTCATCGGCTTGCTGACGGCCACCTATGGCGTCGGACAAATCCTGGGCCCGCCGCTGGTGGCGCTGCTGCTCAGGCACACCCGCAGCGCGGGCCAGGGCTTCACTCTGTCACTGGCCATCGCGGCGAGTTCTCTCCTGGTCGGCGCGGCGCTGTATGCCTGGATGGCGCGCGCGTATCCGACGGTGGCGCCCGGGACGTCAGGCACCAGGAAACGACGACGAAAGACCTGAGCGCGGTGTTTCCGGTTCGGGGCAGGCGGAACCGGTAAAATCAGCACGCATGCCAGCGCTGCCCCGGCGCCATGCCATGTTGTTTATTCGGGGCCATGTAGAGGACTACCATGTATAAAAACCTCGTGACCCGCGCCGCTTGCGCACGCGTGGCTGCCAGCTTGCGTGCTTTCGCGCCGATCACCGCGCTTCCGCCGTTCGGGAGCTTTGCGTGAGCTACCAGGTCAAGGAAATTTTTTATACCCTGCAAGGCGAGGGCGCCAACGCCGGCCGTCCGGCGGTGTTCTGCCGCTTTGCCGGCTGCAACCTGTGGTCGGGCCGCGAGCAGGACCGCGCCACCGCAGTGTGCAAATTTTGCGATACCGATTTTGTCGGCACCGACGGCACGCTGGGCGGCAAGTTCGTCGGCCCCGACGCGCTTGCCGACCAGATCGCCGCGCAATGGCCGACACCTGATCAAGCCAACCGCTTTGTGGTCATGACCGGCGGCGAGCCCCTGCTGCAGGTGGATGCGGCGCTGATCGACGCACTGCACGCACGCGGTTTCACGATTGCTGTGGAAACCAACGGAACCATCGCCGCCCCTGCGGGCATCGACTGGATCTGCGTCAGCCCCAAAGCCGGTGCGCCCTGGGTTCAGCGCGAAGGGCACGAACTGAAAGTCGTCTGGCCGCAGACTGGTTTTTCATTCGACGAACTGGAAACCGCAGCCTTTGCCAACCGCTATCTGCAACCCATGGACAACGCCTTGCGTGCCGATAACACGCGGGCCTGCATTGCGATGTGTCTGGAGCGTCCGGTGTGGCGCTTGAGCCTGCAAACCCACAAGATCACCGGCATCCGATGAACTACGAAATCAGCCAGACCTTTTTCTTCGACGCCGCCCACACCCTGCGCCGCGAGATCGAAGCCGACAGCAGTCGCCGCGTGCACGGTCACACCTACCACGCCGAGGTGATGCTTTCGGGGCAGCCCGACGTCGCCACCGGCATGGTGGTGGACCTGGGGCTGGTAAGGCGCGCCATTGAACAGTTGCGCCCGATGCTGGACCACCGGATGCTCGACGACATTGCCGGCCTCGGCCCGGCGACGCTTGAAAATCTCTGCGCGTTCATCTGGCGCGAGCTGCTGCCGGCGCTGCCTGCACTGGCTGCCGTGCGCGTCTGGCGCACCGGCGTGGGGGACAGCTGCACGCTGCGCCGATGAAAGCCTACCGCGCGTCCCTGCTCTATTTCGAGGCTGCCGACGCTGTCGCCGGGCAGGCGCTTTTTGAGCAGGACGGCCTGCTGGTGGTCGGCCCCGACGAGGAGGGGCGGCAGGTCGTGCAGGCCATTGGCAGCTTCCAGAATCTGCGTCGCAGCTATGCGAACCTGCCCGTCGAGCATCTGCCCGGCCGCCTGATTGCGCCGGGCTTTGTGGACATGCATCTGCACTACCCGCAGCTTGACGTCATCGGCTCGCCCGCCGAGGGTTTGCTGCCGTGGCTTGAGGCGTACACCTTTCCCCATGAAAAACGCTTCGCAGACCCCGAATACGCTGCGCAGGCAGCTACGTTTTTCATAGCGGAACTGCTGCGCAACGGCGTCACGACAGCGCTCGCGTTCGCCACCTCGCATGCGGGCTCGGTCGATGCGCTGCTCGGCGAAGCGCAGCAGCGCAGCCTGCGCCTGATGGCTGGCAAGGTGCTGATGGACCAGAATGCGCCCGACGGCGTGCGCGACGACACCGAACAGAGCCTGATCGACACCGAAGCGCTGATCGGCCAATGGCACGGCGTGGA
>NCGI01000190.1 GCA_002256925.1 Polaromonas sp. 28-63-22 | reverse complement strand
TGCACTGCAACAATTGCACACAACAATCAGCCGCTGCCAACGCCCGATTGCCGGCGAGTTCGAATTGTTTCGCTATTAAATCAGGAGCTGCTGGCGCAGGTATTCATTGAGCTACAGGCCTTTTTGACCTCAAACCGGGGGATGCCCCTAGAGATGTCTCCGGTGAAGCGCCTGCGGTGGAAATTCTAGGGAAAACCCTTATATTTGGACCATGGTTACACCCGCTACTCTTTTCAAAGCGTCGCTCAACGCCAGCAGGGAGTTTTTTCGCCCGCCTGCGACCGAACGTCCGGTGCCCACACCGGGCCTGCCCTACGTGGCTCCGCTGATGGTGCCGATCCGCTCCATCGGCCCGAGCCACGGCGAGCGCATCGAGGCGCACCTGCTGGCGCTTGACGCGCAGGACCGCTACCTGCGCTTTGGCTATGCCGCCAGCGACGAGCAGATCCGCCGCTACGTCAGCAGCCTCAATTTCGAGCGCGACGATATTTTTGGCATCTACAACCGCAAGCTCGAACTGATTGCGATGGCCCACCTGGCGTTCTCGACCAACCCCGAGCTGAAAAGCTGCGCCGAGTTTGGCGTGTCGGTGCTGGCGCATGCGCGTGGCCGGGGCTACGGCTCGCGCCTGTTCGACCGCGCCGTGATGCACGCCCGCAATGAAGGCGTCGAGATGATGTTTATCTACGCGCTGAGCGAGAACACGGCCATGCTCAACATTGCGCGCAAGGCCGGCGCCACGATCAAGCGCGATGGCTCGGAAAGCGAGGCCTACCTGGTGCTGCCCGCCGCCGATCTCGACTCGCGCATGACCGAGATGGTCGAGGAACGCATCGCCCAGACCGACTACCGCCTGAAGGTGCAGGCCAAACAGTTCTGGGACCTGCTCGGCGCCGTGCAGGAGGTCAGGCGCGGCGTGCGCGAATCGCGTGAACGAATGTAGCCCCCACGGTCGCGCACTTCGTGTCGCTTCCTGCCCCCCGAGGGGGCCGCTGCGCCTGCGGCCCGGCCCTTCGACAAGCTCAGGACAGGCCCAGGCCGGTTCCGCGGCCCCGGCTTGAAGGGCTCCGCTCACTGCCGCCGTCTCCGTTTCCCCTGAGGTATCGAAGGGTCGTCACCGGAGGCGCCAGGGTTTGCGTCCACCGTCGTGTCAATTGCGCAAGCCGCTCATGCGCCACTACACTAGACCTCATCGCAACTACCGAACACCTGTGTGTCCGACCTTCCCCCCAGTCGATCTTCCAAACCTGAAGACAAACGCGGCTTTCTGCAAAAGCTGGCCGAAATGCTTCACCCGGGGCCTGACTCCAAGGCCGAACTGATTGAAACCCTGGTGGAAGCCCAGGACAACGAAGTCATCGGCGCGCAGAGCCGCGAGATGCTTGAAGGCGTGATCCGCATGGCCGACATGACGGCCGGCGATGTGATGGTGGCAGCGCCGCGCATGGACGTCATCAACATCGACGCACCGTTCGACGAACTGCTGCACCTCGTGATCGACACCGCGCACTCGCGTTTTCCGGTGTACGAAGGCGAAAAGGAAAACATCCTCGGCATCTTGATGGCCAAGGATCTGCTCAAGCTGCAGCGCGCCCCTGAACTCAATATCAAGGCCCTGTTGCGGCCAGCGGTGTTCGTGCCCGAAACCAAGGGCCTGAACGACCTGCTGCGCGAATTCCGGGGCAACCGCAACCACCTGGCCATCGTCATTGACGAATTCGGCCGCGTCGCCGGGCTCATCACGATTGAAGACGTGCTCGAGCAGATCGTCGGCGAGATCGAGGATGAATTCGACATTGCCGAGGACGAAGGCGATATTTTTGGCCTGTCCGACCTCACCTACCGCGTCAGCGGCGACACATCGATCGAGCGCGTGAGCGAAGCCTTCGGTGTGGCTCTGGCTGACGCCGACTTCGACACCATCGGCGGCCTCGTGGCGCATGAAATGGGCCGTGTGCCCAAGCGCGGCGAAGTCTATGCGCTGTCGGGCCTGCAATTTACGGTGCTCCATACCAAAGGTGGTGCGGTGCGCTGGTTCAAGGTGGCGCCGATCACCCCTGCGGCAGACTGAAGGTGTCATGAAAAAAGCAACGCGAAGCGAAGGCGATTCAATTCACAGCATGGTTTCCATGCTCCCCACGCTTCCGGCGCTGTTGCACCACATGGGCGGCCCCGCACCCCGCCAGAAAATATCACTGTTCCAGATCGCTATTGTTTTGATAGCTGGTGGCGCGCATGCCATCAGCATGGCCTGGCCTTTTTCCTTCGGGTTCACGCAGGGCCAGCCGCTGTGGTGGCTGCAACTGGTGGCGATGGGTCTGCTGGCCGGCCAGCTCGATGCGCAGGTGAGTGTGCGCGGCTGGAAGCGCGCCGCCTGGCTGGGCGGGCTCTTTGCCACCGCCATGCTGTGCGGCACGTTCTGGTGGCTCTTTATTTCGATGCACACCTACGGCGGCCTGGCGGCCCCGCTCACCGCACTGGCCGTCGTGCTGCTGGCCGCTTTCCTGGGGCTGTACTACGCTGCGGCCAGTGCGCTGTTTGTGCTTCTGGCCCCCGCCAAGCGTGCGCAACGTGCTATGGTTTTTGCAGCGCTGTGGCTGATGGCCGAGCTGGCGCGGGTGCAGTTTTTCACCGGTTTTCCGTGGGGCGAGGGCGGCTACGCCCATGTGGACGGCTGGGCCGGCGCGCTGGCGGCCTGGGTGGGCGTGCACGGCCTGAGCTTTCTGGCGGCGTTTGCCGCCGCCTGGCTGGTGATGTCGCTGCGCGCTCACCACGCCCGCTGGACGACGGCGCTGTGCATCGTGCTGGTCAGTGTGACCGTGGCCTGGCTGCCCGTGCAGAGCGGGCCGCAGATCGGTCCGGTCCCGGCCGAGCCCGGCACGCTGTCGGTCACGCTGCTGCAGGGCAATATTCCGCAGAACGAAAAATTTGAAAGCGGCACTGGCGTGGCGACCGCGCTGAGCTGGTACGGCGAGCAACTGA
Organism: Polaromonas sp. 28-63-22; assembly: GCA_002256925.1. GTDB lineage: Bacteria > Pseudomonadota > Gammaproteobacteria > Burkholderiales > Burkholderiaceae_C > Polaromonas. The sequence continues at coordinate 1,665 of NCGI01000190.1, read as the reverse complement.
ACGCGGCCCGCAGCGCCCTGGTGGTGGCGCCCGAGACCGCCATTCCGGTGTTGCCGCAGCAGTTGCCCGAAGGCTACTGGCAGGCGCTGCAGGCGCGTTTCAGCCAGGGGCAGCAGGCCGCGCTGGTGGGCGTGCCGCTGGGCGACATGGCCACCGGTTATTCCAATTCGGTGGTCGGTTTCAAGCCGGTGGCTGCAGGCCAGAAAAGCGAGCCTTACCGCTACGACAAGCATCATCTGGTGCCGTTTGGCGAATTCATCCCGACCGGCTTCAGGTGGTTCACCAACCTGATGAACATTCCGCTGGGCGACTTCAACCGGGGCGAAGTCGGCCAGGCGTCTTTCGACTGGAAGGGCCAGCGGCTGGCGCTCAACATCTGCTACGAGGACTTGTTTGGCGAAGAACTGGCGGCCCGCTTCATCGACCCGGCGCGGGCGCCCACGATGTTTGTCAACGTCAGCAACATCGCGTGGTTTGGCGACAGCGTGGCCATTGACCAGCATTTGCAGATCTCGCGCATGCGCGCGCTCGAGTTCAACCGCCCCATGATCCGCGCCACCAACACCGGCGCCACCGTCATCATTGACGCCCGGGGCCAGGTCACGCAGTCGCTGCCGCGTCTGACCCGCGGCGTCCTGACCGGCGACGTCGAAGGCCGCAGCAGCATGACGCCCTACGCCTGGTGGACGGCGCGCTTCGGCCTGTGGCCCTGGTGGATTCTGGGGCTGTCGGTGGTCGGGTGGGCGCTGTTCAAACGCCGCTGAAGGGCTGCCCGCGCGGCGCTTTCGCCCCGTCTTTCCCCCGGTGGGGCCGCCAGCCGGCACGGGGCGCCGCGTAAAATAACGGGTTCAGCGTCAGCGCCCCGACGCGCCGGCCCGCCCCATGGTTCTGCCAGGGGTGCGCTGGCGCCCACCCCTCTCTCCCATTTCTATGCTCACTTTCCAGCAAATCATCCTGAAGCTGCAGTCTTACTGGGCCGACCAGGGCTGCGCGCTCCTGCAGCCCTATGACATGGAGGTCGGCGCCGGGACATCGCACACCGCCACGTTTTTAAGAGCACTCGGCCCCGAGCCGTGGAAGGCCGCGTATGTGCAGCCGAGCCGCCGGCCGAAAGACGGCCGCTACGGCGAAAACCCCAACCGCCTGCAGCACTACTACCAGTACCAGGTGGTGCTCAAGCCCGCACCCGCCAACATCCTGGAGCTGTACCTCGGCTCGCTCGAAGCGCTCGGTTTTGACCTGAAGAAAAACGACATCCGTTTTGTCGAGGACGATTGGGAAAACCCGACGCTGGGCGCCTGGGGGCTGGGCTGGGAAGTCTGGCTCAACGGCATGGAAGTCACGCAGTTCACCTACTTCCAGCAGGTCGGCGGCATCGACTGCAAACCCATCACCGGCGAGATCACCTACGGCCTGGAACGGCTGGCGATGTACCTGCAGGGCGTGGACAACGTGTACAACCTGACCTGGACCGACGGCCTGAGCTATGGCGATGTGTACAAGCAAAACGAGGTCGAGCAATCGACCTACAACTTCGAGCACAGCGACGCTGACTTCCTGTTCACCGCGTTCACCGCGCATGAGAAGCAGGCCAAACACCTGATTGACGTTCAGCTCGCCTTGCCCGCGTATGAGCAGGTGCTCAAAGCCGCGCACAGCTTCAAT
>NCGI01000189.1 GCA_002256925.1 Polaromonas sp. 28-63-22 | reverse complement strand
GTTGCTGACCAGCACATCGACGCCGCCATAGGCCGCCACCACCTCGGCGACCGCCGCATTGACCTGGCCCTCGTCCGTCACATCCATCGCCACGGCCATTGCCGAGCCGCCGGCTTTGGTGATCTCGTCGGCAGCGGCCTGGGCAGCGGCCTTGTTCAGGTCGGCGATGACGATCTTGCCGCCTTCACGGGCATAGGTCAGGGCAATTTCCTTGCCGATGCCGCTGGCGGCGCCGGTGACGATGCAGACTTTGTCTTTGAGTTTCATGGCGATGCTTTCAATGAAGGGGTTGTACAGAAAGGGGTAAAAAGTAAACGGAGAGATTCCGCAAGATGTTAGCGGAGTGTGCGGGCAGCGGTTGCCGCGCCAGAGCGCGTCAGGCGACGGGTTTGCCGACGCAAGGCCGCTCACCGGCCAGATCAAACACCCGCACGCCGGTGGCCTGCCGCGCGCGGTTGAGCCAGCGCGGGTCCAGCAGCGTATGGGCCATGTCGGCGCGCCCGCTGTCCCAATGCTCCTGCATCGACAGGCGCGAAAACTCGTAGTCTTTCGACTGACTTTCATAGTGCTTGCTGCGGTAAATAAGGTGCACCACATCCACCGCGCTTTCGCAGCGTACGCGCGCCAGCGCCAGCGCGTCGGGGTCGTTGCGCAGCGCGGGGGGCAATTTAGCCATCAGCCGCTGCGCCGCCTGCGCCATGACCTGGCGGTCCAGCTCGTTGGTGGTGCCGAGCCGGGTGCGGCTTGAAAAGCGTATGTCCTTTTCGCGTTCCGTGACTTCCGCCAGCGAGGTCGGCAACGCGCCCCGCGCGGCGAACAGGTCCACCTGGAACACCACCCGCCGCAGCTTGCCGGGCTGATCGAGTACATGCTGCAGCGGCGTGTTCGAGACCAGGCCGCCGTCCCAGTAATGCTCGCCATCGATCTCCACCGGCTCGAAACCCGGCGGCAGCGCCCCGCTGGCCATGATGTGACGTGCGTCGATGCGCTGCTTCGTGGAATCGAAATACGCAAAATTGCCGGTGCGCACATTGACCGCACCCACCGACAGACGCACATCGCCCGCGTTGATGCGGTCAAAGTCCACCAGCCTCTCCAGGGTCTGCCGCAGCGGGGTCGTGTCGTAGTAGCTGATCGCCCCCGGCGAGCCGGGCGGCCGCAAGGGCGCGGGCGGAAAGCGCGGCGAGAAAAATCCCGGCACGCCAAACAGCATCACCTGCGTGGCGCTGGCCTCATTCAGCGACTGCCTGGCACCGTGTGGCGCAGGCAGGACCGGAGAAGGAAGCGCCGAACTCAAAAGCCGCCAGAATTCCTGCAGCCGGGGCACGCGCAATTCGGCTGGATTGCCGGCGATCAGCGCCGCATTGATCGCGCCGATGGAGATGCCGGCGACCCAGGTCGGCTCGCGGTACACCGCACTCAGGGCCTCAAACACACCCGCCTGGTAGGCACCAAGCGCGCCCCCGCCCTGCAGCACCAAAATGCATTCTTCGTTTTGAGGCGCGCCCGACACGCTGGAGCCCGCCGACGCCGGGGATTCCTGCCGCAAGCGTTGTCTGGAGGGGGATGAAAGCGATGAGGCCATAAGCGATACGGTGGCGAGCGCCGCGCCGTGCGGGGCAGACGTTGAAGCCCAAAGCAGTGATCATCGTGCAAACGCCTATCCCCGCACGGCAACCATGTCAATTTTCAGCAGCCGACCGCGCGCCAGGCCGGTAACACCCACCGTGGTGCCGGCGCACCGGCGTCGGTCGGCAAAGTTTCGCCATGCCGCTGATGGGAGCTCACGTCTGCGGCCCAGGCAACTGCAGCTACCCCCTGAACCGCTGTATAACCAAGCCATGACCGAGACGACCCAGGCCCTTTCGCCCACACCGCCGCAGCCGCGCCCCACCCACCTGCGTACCCTGACCTACCACGGCCTGGCGCCCGGGCCACGGCTGCTGGTGCTGGGTGCGGTGCACGGCAACGAGGTATGCGGCGCCAAGGCCATTGCGCAGCTGGTGCACGACCTTGACAGCGGCGCGCTGCGCATCACCCGGGGCACCCTGACGCTGGTACCCGTCACAAACCCGCTGGCCTACCAGCTCGGGCAGCGCACCGGCGACCGCAACCTGAACCGCAACATGGCGCCCAGCGCGATTCCGCAGGATTTTGAAGACAGCGTTGCCAATGTGCTGTGCCCGCTGCTCGACGCCCACGACGCGCTGCTGGACCTGCATTCATTTCACACCGGCGGCGCGCCGTTTGTGATGATCGGCCCGCAGAACAACACCGGACCGCTCGAACCGTTTGCCCACGCCGACCTTGAAATGCAGCTCGCCCTGCACACCGGGCCGCACCGCATTGTGGAAGGCTGGCTCGACACTTACGCGCGCGGCATTCAAAAACGCCTCGCACGCTCAGGTCCGGAAGGCAGCCGGGCGCAGGCCCTGGTCACCAACCCCAACTACGGCGTGGGCACCACCGAGTACATGCGTTCGCGCGGTGGCTACGGCGTGACGCTCGAATGCGGCCAGCACGACGACCCGCTGGCCGTGGGCGTGGCACGGCATGCGATTTTGCAGACGCTTGCCCTGCTGGGCCTGACCGCGCTGCCGCTGGTGGCCGAGCCGCCCCACCGCGAAATTCTTCGCCTGGTCGATGTCACCGACCGCGACCATGCCGGCGACACCTTCAGCCGCGCATGGCGCAGTTTTGATCCGGTCCACGCTGGCGACGTGATCGGCACGCGGCACACGCGCGAGCTGGTCAAGGCACCCACCGACGGCTTCATCGTGTTCCCGAATCCGCGTGCCGAGGTGGGGCAGGAATGGTTTTACTTTGCGCAGAGGCGGCAGTGAGCATCGCTACCTGTTCTCGCTAACCGCTACACTTTTGATAGCTTCCTACGCACGTTTTACGTGGGCTAGAGGCCGATTGATCCAACATTGATCCGTCCGTATGAAGTAATGAACCGTTCGCACTGAGGTATCGAAGGGTCTTTTGGCACGCGCTGCCCTTCGATACCTCCGGGCGAACGGTCAAAGCCCGTCACGCCTTCACACGATTCGCAAACGTCTTGCGAAATTTCGCCACCTTCGGGCCTGCCACCGCCACGCAATAGCCCTGGTTCGGGTTGTTCTCGAAGTAGTCCTGGTGGTAGGCCTCGGCCGGCCAGTAGTTGGCTTGAGGCAGCACTTCGGTGACGATGGGTTTGTCAAAGACCTTGTCCTGGCTCAACTGGCAAATGAAATCATCGGCCACCTGTTTTTGTTCGGGCGTCGAATAATAAATGCCGCTGCGGTATTGCGTGCCGGCGTCATTGCCCTGACGGTTCAGCGTGGTCGGGTCGTGGATCACGAAAAAAATCTCAAGGATTTCGCGCAGCGTGATGTCCTCGGGGTCGTAGGTCAGTTTCACGACCTCGTTGCTGCCGGTGCGGCCGCCGCACACTTCTTCGTAGCTGGGACGGCTGACCTGGCCATTGCTGTAACCCGATTCCACGTCGGACACGCCGCGCACCTTGACGAACACAGCCTCGGTGCACCAGAAGCAGCCGCCGCCGAGGGTGATGGTTTGAAATTCGCTCATGAAATGGATGTCCTGTGCTGGTTACAAATAGCTGTCTGGAAGTGACTTTAGATTGTTCTGCACAATGACGCAGGCGTCGCGCAAATGACCCGCGCAATGGCCCCGACACGGCGTTTTGCCGGCCAAACCCCTACACTTTGGCAACTACCACCCGACCCCACTGGAGACACCCATGAAAACCAATGTCAAATCCCGCTTTGTCTGGGACGATCCGCTGATGCTCTCCGAACAGCTGAGCGACGACGAACGCGCCATCGTGGAAGCGGCGCACACTTTTTGCCAGGAGAAACTTCAGACCCGTGTGCTGATGGCCGCCCGCCACGAAAAGTTTGACCGAGAGATCATGAACGAAGCTGGCGCCATGGGCTTTCTCGGCTCCACGATTGAAGGCTACGGCTGTGCAGGCCTGAGCTATGTCGCCTATGGCCTGATCGCCCGCGAAGTCGAGCGCGTGGACAGCGGCTACCGCAGCGCGATTAGCGTGCAAAGCTCGCTCGTCATGCACCCGATCAATGCCTACGGCAGCGAAGCGCAGCGCGAGAAATTCCTGCCCAAGCTTGCCACCGGCGAATGGGTCGGCTGCTTTGGTCTGACCGAGCCCAACCACGGCTCGGACCCGGCCAGCATGCTGACGCGTGCCAAGCCCGTCGATGGCGGCTTCATCGTCAAGGGCGCCAAGATGTGGATCACCAACAGCCCGATCGCCGATGTGTTCGTGGTCTGGGCCAAGCTGGAAGACCCCGACGGCAAAGTCGGCGGCCAGGAAGCGATTCGCGGCTTCATCCTCGAAAAAGGCATGAAAGGCCTGAGCGCACCGAAGATCGAAGGCAAGATGAGCCTGCGCGCCTCGATCACCGGCGAAATCGTGATGGACGACGTCTTCGTGCCCGAAGCCAACCTGTTGCCGAACGTCAGCGGCCTGAAGGGGCCGTTTGGCTGCCTGAACAAGGCACGCTACGGCATCGCCTGGGGCGCGCTGGGCGCGGCTGAAGACTGCTGGCACCGCGCCCGCCAGTACACGATGGACCGCGTCCAGTTCGGCCGCCCGCTGGCGCAAAACCAGCTGATCCAGAAAAAACTCGCCGACATGCAGACCGAAATCGCGCT
>NCGI01000188.1 GCA_002256925.1 Polaromonas sp. 28-63-22 | reverse complement strand
CTGCTGCGTTTGACGTCAAGCAGGGCGTCATGACCAGCCGGGCCCTGGTGCTCGACACCTCCGACACCGTGATCACCGGGCGCGGCCAGATCAGTTTTGCCGATGAGACGCTTGACCTGATCCTGGACCCGGCGCCGAAAGACTTCAGCATCCTGAGTTTTCGTTCGCCGCTGCGGATAGCGGGTACTTTTGCGGCACCAAAAGCAGGGCCTGACAAAACGGCGCTGGCCGGACGTGCTGGCATTGCGCTGGCGCTGGCTGCCATCAACCCGTTGCTGGCCCTGGCGGCCACCGTGGAAACAGGGCCAGGCAAGGATGCCGATTGCGCCGGGGTCTTTGCGCAGGCACAGAAAAAACCTCCCGCCGCCAAGGCCCCAGCCCGTGCCGTGAAGTAAGAACTTGTCCTGTCGCGGCTTTAGAGCGTGTTCGCCCGGGTATGGCAGGTTTTGCGCCGACGCCCCGCCGATGTGGATGTGGCTGCCGTGAAGGCCTAACGCGCAGCGTGGCTGTGGCCACACACCTCGCATGCGGCGTTGCGCGTCACGGTCATCTCGCTCCATTGCATGCGCTTGCCGTCCAGCATCAGGAGCCGGCCCGACAGGGCTTGCCCCACGCCGCAAAGCAGTTTGAGTGCTTCGGCAGCCTGCATCGCGCCCACGATGCCTACCAGCGGCGCAAAGACCCCCATCGTCGCGCAATCGGCTTCAGGTGCCAGCTCGGTCTCGGGAAACACGCAGGCATAGCACGGCGAAGCAGGACTGCGCGGGTCATACACCGCAATCTGGCCATCAAAACGCATGGCGGCGCCCGATACCAGCGGCTTGTGATGGCGCACGCACGCGCGATTGATCGCGCGGTGCAGTCGAGCACCAGGTCGTGCTGGCCGACGAGCCTGTCAAGCAAGGCGTGGTCTGCACGTTGCGCCACCGGCGTCACCCTGACATCCGGATTGATCGCTGCCACCGCCTGCTGGATCGAATCGACCTTGAACGCGCCGATGCGCGCGACACTATGGGCAATCTGGCGCTGCAGGTTGGTTGCCTCCACCCGGTCATGGTCGATGATGGTGAGGCTGCCTACACCGGCGCTGCCCAGATACAGCGCTGCCGGGCAGCCCAGGCCGCCCGCGCCGACGATGAGTACACGCGACGCAAGAAGTGTCTGCTGGCCTTCAATGCCGATGTCGTCGAGCAGGATATGCCGCGAATAGCGCAGTAGCTGTTCGTCGTTCATGAGTTAAAACTGAACATCAATAAAGAAAGGGGCACCGCACGGGCGCCCCTTGATCGTTGGGCTGGGAGAGATAGCGCGGCGCGCCCGGCGGCCTGCGCACAACGGCCCGGTCGGTCTAGTTATCTTTTTTCTCGTTTTTGGCTTCGACGAGCGCCGTCTTGCTGACCAGCACCGGCTTGCCCTTAAGCTTGTTGATCGCCTGCGCCAACTGGAAGTCCTTGTCGCTGCCGAGTTCTGGCGGACGGCGCTGCTCGGGCGTTTTCCTGGCTTCTTCGTCAAGCCGTTTCATGGCTTCTTCGCGTGCTTTTTCGCGGTTGACGTCCTTGACTTCAGCGCCCTGGCCGCTGTTGAGGTGCTTTTCGAGATCGGCCTCACGGGTGCGCAGGGCCGCGAATGGGCTGCCATCGGCCGTATCGTCCACCAGCACGTCGGGCACGATGCCGCGCGCCTGGATCGATTTGCCGCTCGGCGTGTAGTAACGCGCCGTGGTCAGCTTGATGCCCGTGTCGGGGCCGAGTGGCCGGACGGTCTGCACCGAGCCCTTGCCGAAGGTCTGGGTACCCATGATGACCGCGCGCTTGTGGTCCTGAAGCGCACCGGCGACGATTTCACTGGCAGACGCGGAGCCCTCGTTGACGAGGACGATCAGCGGCACCGTCTTGAGCGCTGCCGGCAGGCGTTTGAGTGGATCCATGCCGCTGCGACGCTGGTAGAACTCGGGCGCTGCCTTGTAGGTGAATTTGCTTTCTTCGAGCTGGCCGTTGGTGGAAACCACCGTGACGTTCTGGGGCAGGAAGGCTGACGACACGGCAACCGCCGCGTCGAGCAGGCCGCCCGGGTCGTTGCGAAGATCCAGCACCAGGCCCTTGAGGTTGGGTTCCTGCTTGTAGATCTGTTCGAGTTTGGTGACGAAGTCGTCCACCGTGCGTTCCTGGAACTGGCTCAGGCGGATCCAGGCGTAGCCGGGCTCGATGACCTTGCTGCGAACCGACTGGGTCTTGATTTCCTCGCGGATGATGCTGACCGGAAAGGTGCGACTCTCGTCCTTGCGGAAAATCGTCAAAACCACCTTGGATTTGGGTTCGCCGCGCATCTTTTTCACCGCGTCATTGAGTGACAGGCCTTTCACGGCGGTGTCGTCGATGCGTGTGATGAGGTCGTTGGGCTTGAGGCCGGCGCGGTCGGCCGGCGAGCCTTCGATCGGCGACACCACCTTGACCAGCCCGTCTTCCTGGCTGATCTCGATGCCCACGCCGACAAAGCGGCCGCTGGTGCCTTCGCGGAATTCCTTGAAGGATTTCTTGTCGAAGTAGGCCGAGTGCGGGTCCAGGCTCGACACCATGCCGGAAATGGCGTCGCCGATGAGTTTTTTCTCATCCACCGGCTCGACATAGTCGGACTTGATCATGCCGAAAACGGCTGCCAGCTGCTGCAGTTCCTCCAGCGGCAAAGGCGTGAGCCCGCCGCGCGCTACGGCTTGCAGCTGAACGGTGGTGAGCGCTCCGGCCATGGCGCCAATTGAAATCCAGCCTGCGATCTTGAGCTTTTGACCCATACAAATACTTTCTGAAGCCAATGGAGGAACCCTCGCCCCTCTGCAATCGGGGCAATATACACCTTGGACAAAGACCCCACCCGACAGTTCCGCGTACAAAGCGGCGGCTCGGTCAAAAAAGAGGGTCTGGACCCGGTATTTGCAGCACTTTTACACAAATTGATCGAAAGCGCCCGCGCCGGGTCAGGCTTTGCCTTGCGCGCCCACCGCTGCCGCCGCTTTTTCGGCAGCCTCGCGGTCGCCCAGGTAGTAGCGGCCCAGGGGCTTCAGGTCGGCGTCCAGTTCATAGACCAGCGGAATGCCATTGGGAATGTTCAGGCCCACGATGTCGCTGTCTGACACGTCGTCGAGGTATTTCACCAGCGCGCGGATGGAGTTGCCATGCGCCGCCACCACCACGCGTTTGCCGGCCTTGATGGCCGGTGCCATGGATTCGTTCCAGAACGGCAGCACCCGCGCCACCGTGTCCTTCAGGCATTCGGTCAGCGGCACCTGCCCGGGCAGCAGCCTGGCGTAGCGCCGGTCGCTGCGTTCACTGCGATCGTCGTCGGCCGACAAGGGCGGCGGCGGGGTGTCGTAGCTGCGGCGCCAGACCAGCACCTGGTCATCGCCGTATTTTTTGGCCGTTTCTGCCTTGTTCAGGCCCTGCAGGGCGCCGTAATGGCGTTCGTTGAGGCGCCAGCTGTGCACCACCGGCAGCCAGGTGCGGTCCATTTCATCGAGCGTGTGCCACAGGGTGCGGGTCGCGCGCTTGAGCACGCTGGTGTAGGCCAGGTCAAAGTCATAGCCTTCGTTGCGCAAAAGAATGCCGGCGTTTTTCGCCTGCGCGATACCGGTTGCGGTCAGGTCCACATCGGTCCAGCCGGTGAAGCGGTTTTCAAGGTTCCAGGTGGATTCGCCGTGGCGGATGAGGACGAGTTTGTACATGTTCGGTGAGGTTCTGCAAGGCGGGGAAGGGCCGCGAAGCGCAGGGTTGATGCAACGCGGCCGGCGGTGGCGGAAAACCCGGTCGGGAGCAGACCAATGGCAGACCAATAGCAGATAAATGGCCGGGTTTGTGCGCCTATTCTAAAATCAAGAATTGACTCCCAACACACACAAGGTAAAACGTGAAATTTCTGATCGATAACTGGATGCTGATTTCGGTGGCGCTGGCCTCGGGCGGCATGCTGGTCTGGCCCATGGTGGCCAGTGGCCTGAACGCTGGTGCCCTGACGGCCAGCGGCGCGGTGCAACTGATCAACCGCGAAAAAGCGGTGGTGGTCGATGTCGGCGATGCGCAGGAGTTCGCTGCGGGCCACGTCAGCGGCTCGCGTCATGTGCCGATCAATGAACTGGAAAGCAAACTGCCCGGTGTGGTGAAAAACAAGGCGCTGCCGCTGATCCTGGTCTGCGCCAGCGGCATACGCGCCAGCCGCGGCGTGGCCATCGCCAAAAAGCTCGGTTACGAGCATGCCCAGGCGCTCGGCGGCGGGCTCAAGGCGTGGAAAGAGGCCAATCTGCCGCTTGAAAAGACTTGATCGGCCAGTCGCCGGTTGCCGCGCCTGCCGACGGACGCGTCCAGGCGCGCCACCGCGTTTTACGGCAAAATTCAAGCAAATAAGCCCTCAAGCCCAATCAGTACCTGCGCGAGCAGCTATCAAATCTATAGCGAACTGGCAGCTTGACCGCCATCTGCTTTTACGGCGCCCCGCCGTCCTTTTGCCCGCATGATCCGGAGACTTCCATGCAAAACGTCAAGATCTACACCACCGGCACCTGCCCGTATTGCCTGCAGGCCAAACAGTTGCTCAAGCAGCGCGGCGTGAGCGTGCTGGATGAAATACGCGTGGACCAGATCGCCGGTGAACGCCAGAAGATGACCGAAATCACGGGCCGGCGCACCGTGCCGCAGATCTTCATCGGTGACACCCATGTCGGCGGCTGCGACGATCTGATGGCGCTCGACGCACGCGGCGGCCTGCTGCCTTTGCTGAACGCGCTGGAGCCTCGCCCGGCTTTGCCATAATTCCCGGCTGGCCGAACGAAGCGGGTTCTCCGGCTGCAAGGCCCGTCCGCCGGCCCGTCCGGCTTTAGTCCCTTTTCCGTTTTGTCTCTCCGCACGCCCGAATCCCTCCCTTATTTTTCCGAAAGACCCCTATGGCCGAAGCCAATCTTGACCCCGTATTCCAGATCCAGCGCGTTTACCTCAAAGACGTGTCGCTGGAGCAACCCAACTCGCCCGCCATTTTGCTCAACCAGGAGCAGCCCGGCGTGGACATTCAGCTCGGCGTGGATGCCGCGCCGGTGGCGGACGGCATGTTCGAAGTCACCGTGACCGCGACCGTGCACACCAAAATCGCCGACAAGACGGTGTTTCTGGTCGAAGCCAAGCAGGCCGGCATTTTTGAGATCCGCAACATGGAAGGCGACCAGCTCAGCGCCATTTTGGGCATCGCCTGCCCGCAGATCGTTTATCCCTACCTGCGCAGCAACGTGGCTGACGTGATTCAGCGTGGCGGTTTTCCACCGGTGCACATGGCTGAAATCAACTTCCAGGCCATGTACGAACAGCAGCAGGCCGCCGCCGCTGCCGCCTCCACCGCGCCGCAAATCATCGTCTGATGACCGCCGCGCAGGGCGCCAGCCTGCCAGGCGTCCGGCCCCTGTCGTGGCGGGTGCGCGCATGAAGATCCTGCTGATCGGCGCCGGTGCCTGGGGCACGGCGCTGGCCGTCAGTGCCGCGCCCCGGCACGACGTCACCCTGTG
>NCGI01000187.1 GCA_002256925.1 Polaromonas sp. 28-63-22 | reverse complement strand
CCGGCGGGATCAGGACGCCGCAGCCACGCGCTTGACCGCAGCGGGCCTGGCTACCTTGTCCACCTTGACGGCATTTATGGCCTTGCCCGCATGGCCGACATTGGCGGCAATCACGCGCCGCACGTCGGCGCTGGCCGCGTCGTCCTGCGCATCAGGCACAGCCGGCGCCTGCACGGCGGCGCGCGGTGCGGCTGCCAGTGTGGTGCCGCCGGTGTTGCTGATGTCCACTTCGGCGGTCATCGACAGCCCGACGCGCAGCGGGTCCTGGGCAATCTGGCGGGCGTCGAGTGCGATGCGCACCGGTATGCGCTGCACCACCTTGATCCAGTTGCCGGTGGCGTTTTGCGCAGGCAGCAGCGAAAAAGCTGCGCCTGTGCCGACGCCCAGACCGGTCACCGTGCCCTTGTATTCGACTTTCTTGCCGTACAGGTCAGCGACCAGCCGGACGGGCTGGCCGATGCGGATATTGCGCAGCTGCACTTCCTTGAAGTTGGCATCGACCCAAACCTTGTTGAGCGGAATGATCGCCATCATGGGCGTGCCGGCTGCGACGCGCTGGCCGAGCTGCACCGTGCGCTTGGCCACGTAGCCATCGACGGGCGATTGCAGCGCGGTGCGTTGCGTGGCCAGGAAAGCCTCACGCACTTTGGCGGCGGCAACCAGCACGCTGGGATGCTGCTCGATGCTGGTGCCGTCGGTCAGTGCCTGGTTGCTGCCGAGTTGCTCGCGCGCGGCAACCACGCCGGCCTGCGCGGCGGCCAGGGCGCTTCGGGCATTGGCAAGCTGCGACTGCGCGTGGTCGAGTTCTTCTTTCGACACCGCGCCGTTGCCGGTGAGCGACTGGCGCCGGGCCAGATCATCGGCGGCGCGGGCCACGTCGCTTTGCGCCTTGACGACGTCGGCGTTGCGCAGCGCAATCTGCGCCTGCAGTGCGCCGTTGTTGGCATACAGCGTGCGCACCTGGCGCACGGCCTGCGCCAGCGCCGCTTCGGCCTGGTCGAGCGCCACCTTCGCATCGGCCGGGTCAAGCTGTACCAGCGTCTGGCCGGCTTTGACAAAGTCGGTGTCGTCCGCCATGACCGCCTCGACGGTGCCGCCGAGCTGCGGCGTGATCTGGATCACGTTGCCTTGCACGTAGGCGTTGTCGGTGGATTCGTAATGGCTGGCGACGAGGTATTCATACGCGCCCCAGCCGAGGCCCGCCACCACCACCAGCGCGGCCAGCGCCGTCAACCCCTGTTTGCGTTTGACGTTGCCGGCGGCGCGCGGCGCTGCCATGGACGCGCTGGCCGCCGGGGCGGCGTTGGCTGGGTTGGCTGCGTTGGTGGCAGAAGCCTGGGTGGTTTGGGGATCATTCATGATGAAGGTGCGGTAGGAGTTTCAGACGGTTGGGCGGCGGCCGGCGCATCGGGGTATTGGCGATACGGGGGCCGTGCTGGGGCGGTGCGGGAGCGCGTTATTTCAAGTCAAAAGAGCTTGCAGCCCTTGTATTACCTGCGCGGGCAGCTACTAATTTGGTAGCGCCTTGTGTCGCGTCGCGGGCTGTCGGGCTCGACGCGCTCTGGTAGCCGCCACCGAGCGCGCGCATCAGCGCGACCTGCGTGTCGAGTGCGCGGGCGCCCAGGTCCACAGCGCTGCGGCGCTGGGCCAGGACGCTGGTTTCGGCGGTCAGCACATTGAGGTAGGTGCCCAGGCCAGCGTTGTAGCGCTGCAGCGCAATGTCGTAGGCGCTTTCGGCGGCACGCTGCGCCGCGCGCTGCTCGGTCTGCTGGCGGGCGATGGCTTGCGTCGAGGCGACCTGGTCGGCCACGTCGCGCACGGCGTCGATCACGGCGGCGTTGTAGCTTTCCACGGCGGCATCGAGATCGGCCGTTTTTCCGCGCAGGTTGGCGCGCAGCCGGCCGGCGTCAAAAACAGGCAGGCGCAGCGCCGGGCCCACGCCCCACTGCTGGCTGCCGGCATCGAGCAGGCGGCCCAGTCCGATGCTGGAAAAGCCGGCGAACGCGACCAGATTGATGTTGGGATAAAACTGGGTTTTGGCGTTCACCACGTCTTTGCCAGACGCCTCGACGCGCCAGCGTGCAGCCGCAATGTCAGCCCGGCGGCCCAGCAGGTCGGCCGGAATGACCGGTTCAAACGCTACGTTTTTGATAGCTGCCAGCGCAGGTAAATTCTGGGCTACAGGGCTATTTGGTTGCCCAACCAGGGCGGCCAGGGCATTCCGGGCGAGCGCCATCTGCTCGTGCAGCGTCTCCAGTTGCAGGCGCGCCTCGGGTAGTCCGCCTTCGCTCTGGTTGAGTTCCAGCCGCGTGTCGAGCCCAGCCCGCACGCGGTCCTGCACCAGCTTGAGCGTTTCTTCGCGCTGCGCCAGCGTACGGCGCGCCACCTGCGCCTGTTCGTTCAAGCGCACCAGCTGAAAATACGTGCGCGCCACATTGCTGGCCAGCAGCACGCGGGCGGCCTGCGCATCGGCCTCGGCGGCGTGTGCGCTGCCCAGGGCGGCGTCAAGCGCGGCGCGGTTTTTGCCGAAAAAGTCAAGCTCCCAGCTGGCGCTGAGCTGGGCGGTACCGCTGTTCAAAATCGTGCCTGCGAGCGGCGGCGGCACCGCACCATGGGCGGTGTAGCGCTGGCGCGTGGCGTCAAGCTGCCCATTGATCTGCGGCAGCGTGGCGGCGTCTGCCACCTCAGTCACCGCGCGGGCACGGGCCAGCCGCGCCTCGGCCAGCTTCAGGCTGGGGCTGGCCTGCAGCGCCTGGTCGATCAGGCGGTCGAGCGACTCGTCGCCGAAGGCACGCCACCATTGCGGCGAAACGCTGTCCGTTGACTGCGCGCCCACACCGGCACCTGCACCAAGGCCCAGCGAAGACGCGTCGCGCAGTTCAGCCGTGGGACGGATGCCGGACATGTCGGCGCAGCCGCTGATGCCGCCGGCCATCAGCACGGCAGCCACCACGCCAGCCGTGATGACGGCCACGGTGCGCAGCGATGCGCGCCAGACGGGTATGGGCTGGCTGCCGCCATTAACGACGCTGGCGACCTTAACGACGGCCTTTGACGGGGTGTGAAGATTGCTTGTCATGTGGGAAGGGATGTTTTTGCGGGCGTGATGTCAGCCACCCTGGCTGCCGCCGTGTTCACGGTGTGCTGGGCCTGCTGCGCTTGCAGGGTTTGGGCGGTTTCCAGAATGCGGCGCAGGTAACCCTTGAGCGTTTGCCACTCGTCGGCTGAAAAGCCGGCGAGATGCGCGTTTTGCACCCGGCTGAGCACCACGGGGATTTCACGCGCAGCCACCTGCCCGGCTTCGGTCAGTTCCAGGTTAACGACGCGCCGGTCATCGACCGAACGCACCCGGCGCACCAGTTGCTTGGCTTCCAGCCGGTCCAGCAGGCGCGTCATGGAGCCGGCGTCAAGGTCGCAGCCGCGCGCCAGTTCGGCCACGGTAGAGGCCTGGCCCATGTGCAGCTTGAGCAGCGGCACCCATTGGGCGTTCGTCAGACCCTCGGGTTCGAGTTCCCTTTCGACGTCCTGCGCAATCAGCGCAATGATGCGGCGCATCAGGTAGCCGACGCTCTCGCTGGGGTTGTAGCCCTCAGCCCGATAAAACTCCAGGGGGCATGTGATGGCCTCCAGCAGCGGATTGGACGTGTCGGAAGCGTCGGGCGCGTTGGAAGCGTCTTTTGAGGAAATTGTCTCAGCCATGCGCTCATATTACTTGCCTAGGCAAATATTGTCAAGGCTGTGTTTGTCTGAACACATGGTTTGACCGAACAAGCGGCCGACTTGGGGCCAATACGGGTACGGTCCGCGCTGACCTCGATTCACAATGACCCCGGGACCTGTTCGGCGCCTTGCGGCGACCGCAGCGATCCGGCCTTTCCAACCACGGAGAAAACCCATGTCACTTTTCGCCCGCTTCGCCGCCATGTTCCTGGTCGCCGCCTTGGCCGGTCTAGGCACGGCCTCTGCCGCCGACTACCCGACCAAGCCCGTGAAATGGATCGTGCCCTACCCGCCGGGTGGCACCACCGACGTGCTGGCGCGCATCATGGCGCAGTGGCTGTCCGAGAAGATGGGCCAGCAGTTCATCGTCGAGAACAGGGCCGGCGGCGGCAACAACATCGGCACCGAAGCCGTGGTGACGGCGCCCGCCGACGGCTACACCATGCTGCTGGTGAACCCCGCCAACGGCATCAACGCATCGCTCTACAAAAAGCTGCCGTTCAATTTCGTGCGCGACATCGCCCCCGTTGCGGGCATCGTCCGCACGCCCAATGTGATGACCGTCACCAACGCCCTGCCCGTGAAAACCGTGGCGGAGTTCATCGCCTACTGCAAGGCAAACCCGGGCAAGGTCAACATGGCGTCGTCGGGCAGCGGCACGTCCACGCACCTGTCGGGCGAACTGTTCAAGTCGATGACCGGCTGCAGCATGCTGCACGTGCCCTACAAGGGTGCCGGCCCGGCGCTCACTGACCTGATCGGCGGGCAGGTGCAGGTGTTCTTCGACAACCTGCCCTCGTCGGCGCCGCACATCAAGGGCGGCAGCATACGCGCGCTGGGGGTCACCTCGGCCGCGCGCGAGCCCTCGATGCCCGAACTGCCCACCGTCGGCGACACCGTGGCCGGCTACGAGGCGACGGCCTGGTTCGGCATCGGCATGCCGAAAGGCTCCCCGCGTGAAGCCATCGACAGGATCAACGCCGAGGTGAACCGTGCGCTGGCCGACCC
>NCGI01000186.1 GCA_002256925.1 Polaromonas sp. 28-63-22 | reverse complement strand
TGCGCACGTTGCGCAGGCCCTTGGTGGCCTGCATGTCGGCGTTGTCGATGTGGTAGACGACCTTGTCCTGCGCCAGGGCCAGGGTGCAGGCGGCGGCCAGACCGAGGGCGATCAGGGTGGTTTTAAGGGTACGGTACATGGTGATCCTCCAGGTGGGTCAGGTTGAAAAAAAGGGTGCGGTGACAGTGCGCAGGGCGGGGCAGCCTAGTTGATGAGCTTGCCGTTCTTGCCGATCATGGTGATATCGGCCAGATGCGTCAGCGAGCGGTCTTCAGGCGAGAAGGTCACCTGCAGGCCGCCGACGTCCTTGCGGTTCATCGCCTCCAGCCCGGCGATGAACGACTCGCGGGTGAGTTTCGGGCCGCCGGCCTTCAGTCCTTCGGTCAGCAGGCCTTGGTGTTCCACGGAAACGGCACCACCTGCGTGATGATCATGCCCTGCACCTGTTCGCCCAGCGCCTTGTACAGCGAGTCGCTGCTCATCACCGACAGGCCCGCCAGTTGGCCCGTGACCCTGGCTTTTTTCAGCGCCTCGGTGAACTTGATACCGGGCCCGGCCGGCGCAAGAATCAGCACCGCCTGAGGCTGCGCCGCCGCGATGGCCGCCGCGCTTTCGTCGAGGTTCTTCATGTCGGCCGACACGCGGGCTATCTTCACCACGTCAAGACCGCGCCCCTTGGCAACATTTTCAAGGGCCGCGATGCCGTCCTTGCCGATCGGCAGATCAGCGGCCAGCACGGCGATTTTCCTGATGCCGATGGTTGAAAGGTGCATGGCGAGCCGGTTGACCTCGTCCACAAACGAGGCGCGAAAGTGAACCAGCATCGGCTGCCCCTTGCGCAGGCCGGTGGCTCCCGACAGCGAACCGAACACCGGAATCTTCTTTTCGGCTGCATACGGCAGGATGGCCGCCGTACCCGGGGCCGAGCCCATGCCGAAGAGCAGCAGCGCGCCGTCCTGCTCGACCAGGCGTTTGGTGTTTTCAAGCGTTTTTTCGGGAACAAAGGCGTCGTCGTAGCGCACCAGTTTCACGGGCCGTCCGTTGACGCCGCCCTGCGCGTTCAGGCGGTCAATGAAGGCATCGACGCCCCTGGTGTATTCCTTGACCCGCGACGCGCTGGCGCCCGACAGGTCGCACGACTGCCCCACCACGATGGCGCCCTGGGCGTGCGCCGACGTCAGCGATAGCGCGCTGAGCGCCAGCGCGAGCAGCCACCCCGAACTGATCGAGCCGGCTTGCTGGCGCACGGTGGTGCCCAGGGTTTGCATGCGGTTCATGTATTCCTCTATGGTTTTATAACAATTGACTATTGCATATCGCACGATTTGGGAACACCGGGGCATCACCTAGCCGGTGGCAAATAACGGTCCCTGAGCGATCAGCGGAAAAAGGCATCCATGGGGTATCCATGAGCCATCCATAAAGCATCAAAAAGGCCTATGAACCTTATGGAATGTGCGCCACCAGCTATCAATTAAATAGCGAGTCGCAAGCCGCTGCAAGCGCGGTCAGGCGGGCAGCGTCTGCATGAAGGCTTCCAGCGCGTCGATGGGCAGGGGCTTGCAGAACAGATAGCCCTGGTAGCACTCGCAGCCGTGGTGCTGCAAAAAGGCGCGCTGGGCCTCGGTTTCCACGCCCTCGGCCAGCACGCCCAGGCCCAGGCTTTGCGCCAGGCCAATGATGGTGCGGGCAATCGCCGCGTCGTTGGGGTCGGTCAAGATATCAGCAACGAACGATTTATCGATTTTCAGCTGGTCCAGCGGCAGCCGCTTGAGCATCGACAGCGACGAGTAACCCATGCCGAAGTCGTCCAGCGACAGGGTGACGCCCAGGCTCTTGAGGCGGGCCATCTTGGTGATGGTGATTTCCATGTCCTCGGCGAGCAGGCTTTCGGTCAGCTCCAGCTTGAGCTTGTGCGGGCTGACCTTCGGGTTTTGCAGCGCCGCCATCACCAGGTCGGCAAATTCGGGGTGCCTGAACTGCCTTGCGCTGACGTTCACGGCAATGCTGAGCGCCGCGGTTTCCGGCCGCTCCGACCAGACCGCCAGCTGCCGGCAGGCGGTTTCGAGCGCCCACTGGCCCAGCGGCAGGATCAGCCCGCCGTCTTCGGCCGCCGGAATGAATTCCGAAGGCGTGACCTCGCCGCGCGTGGCATGCGTCCATCGCAGCAGGGCTTCCACCCCCGTCATGCGCCCGTCGCGGCCCACCTGCGGCTGGTAGTGGAGCGCAAACTCGCCCTCGCGCAAGCCCCGGCGCAGATCCGACTGCAGCGTGGCATGCGCGCTGGCGGCGGCCTGCAGCGCCGGGTCGAAAAAGCAGATCGTGTTGCGGCCCGAGGTTTTGGCCCGGTACATGGCCAGGTCGGCCTGCTTGAGCAGGTCGCCGATGTCGGTCTGGTTCTGGTTGAACGAGGTCACGCCGATGCTGCAGGTGCTGTAGTGCTGGTCGCCCGCCAGCAGGTAGGGCTCGCTCAGGGCCGCCAGGATCTCTTCGCCCATGCGTTTGGCCAGCCCGGCGGCCTCGTCGGGTTCGTGGCCCAGATCTTCGAGCATGACGACAAATTCGTCGCCGCCGAGCCGCGCCACCGTGTCGATCTTGCGCACGCAGGCCGTCAGGCGTTCGGCGACCTGCTGCAACAGCAGGTCACCCTTGTGGTGGCCCAGCGTGTCGTTCAGGGCCTTGAAATTGTCCAGGTCGATGAACATCAGCGAGCCCTCACGCGGCCGGCGATGGTTTTGCGACAGTGCCAGGTGGAGCCGGTCCATCAGCAGCTGGCGGTTCGGCAGCTGCGTCAGCGGGTCGTAGAACGCCAGGTGCTTGATTTCGGTTTCGGCCGCCTTGCGCCGCGTGATGTCGCGCCCCACCGCCACCCAGTGCGTGACCGACACGCCCGCGTTGTCGGACACCGGCACGACATCGACTTCGAGCCAGAAATGCCGGCCGTCCTTTTTGTGCGTCACCAGCTCGGCCTGCACCGGCTCGCCGCTCTGGAACGCGAGCATGATGCGCTCGACCTCGCGGCGCTGGGTGAGCGGCCCGCACAGCATGCGCGGCGACTGGCCAATCGCTTCGGCGCGGCTGTAGCCGGTGTGCCGCTCGAAGGCCTGGTTGACAAAGATGATGCGCGCCCGGGGTGTTCCGTTCGGCACGGCTTCGGCGATCAGCACGATGTCATTGAGCCGTGAAATGCTCGTTTCCAGCAGCATCAACTGCTCGCGCGCCTTGCGGCTTTCGCTGACATCGCGAAAGTACACCGCCACGCCGTCGGGAAAGGGGTAGGCGCGCACCTCGAACCAGGTGTCCATGGGCGCGTACTGGGCCTCGAACTCGATGTGCTGGCCGGATGCCACGGCGGCACGGATCTGCTGCGAAAACGAGGTGTCGATGGCGCCGGGAAATTCGCGCCAGATGCTTTTGCCCAGCAGGGCCATGGCGGTGCGGCCCAGCAACAGTTCGCCCTGCCGGTTCAGGTAGGTAAAGCGCCAGCCGTGGTCCAGCGTGTAGAAGCCTTCGGTGATGCTGTCGAGCGTGATGCCCAGCCGCGTGGCCAGGCGCTGCGCGTCCTCTTCACTCTGGCGGCCGGCCAGGCGCGAGGCTTCGGCCTGCCGGATCTGTTCGGGCCGCATGAGTTGCGTGGCGAGCAGGCCGGCCAGCGTGACGAGGTCCTGTTCGTGCTCGCGCGGCCACGGCGCAGCTTGTGCGGCCAGCACCACCAGCAGGCCCAGCAGCGTGCCGTCGTCATCGGCCAGCGGCGCCGCTTTCAGGAAGCCGACACCGGCCGCGCTGCCCGCGCCCGGCGGCGGTTCGGCGGGCGGCGTTTGAAGCAGCGGCGCGCACAGCGCCAGCAGCGCGGCCTGGTCTTGCGGTGCCACGCCGGTTCCCGCGACAAAGACGGTTTCTCCCTGGTCCAGCAAGACCACCACGGCCATCGGCATGCCGCACAGCCGCGCGGCCAGGCGCGTGATGGGCATCGCGACCTCCCAGGCCGGGTGCGTGTCCGGTGCGGCGTGCGCGGGCAGGTCGGGCGGTGGGTTGGCCAGCACGGGATGATTCATGTTAGACACAGCGGGAGAATGTGCCGCAACCCGTCACGCCTGTGACTGCGCCCGGCGCGGCGGCCGTGCAGCGCGTCGCGCGGCCGCGATAAAACCCCTGCCAATGCCCTGAATGGCAACGTTGATCGCAAATGTGAAAGCATGACCTTTGATCCGTTTCGAAACGTTTCCCCAGCTTACCAGCGCAGGCGTTTTTCCTACAGGGCGCGCAGGCATTCGCACGCGCCCGCAGGCCGCCGCAGCCCTGATGATCCATCTGTGTTCACCAAGATCCATCATCCATGTCCATTCACCACCTTGCCCAGCTCCATTGTCGCCACGATCTTCGCGGCCTGGATGCAGCGTTGCGCACGCTCTGCAGCGGCTATGGCAAGGTGACGCAGCTGATCATTTTGCCGGCCAACCACGTCGGCAAGCGCCAGGCGCTGTGTTTTTTACGGATGGCCAGCGCCGCGCAGGAGCAGCACATCATGACAGCGCTGGGCATCGGGCGCTTTGGTGGTGAACTGGTGCTGGTGGTGGATCTCCAGCCTGCCGCCGGTGTGGACGACAGGCCTGCGCCGGTGCGCAGCGCGCCTGCGCAGGCGCTGGCGTGATCAGGCCCCTGCAGCGCCGGCCGCCGCCGGGTGTCTGAGCAGCAGGCGGTCCAGCGCGTTGAGCGCTTCATAGCTGTCGGCGAAGTCGGCAAACAGCGCCGCGTTGTCGGGCGCCTGCGCCTGCCCTTTCCAGCTGGCGCGGAACTGCTCAAAAATCTCCGCGAAACTTTTCTGGCCGTCGATCAGGCGCAGGATCTGCGGCCCGTAGCGGCCAGGGTTGACCTTGAACGCCATGCCCGAATGCTGGTGATTGAGAACGAAAGGCTGGCCGCGGTTGCTGGCAAACACCTGTGCGGTCATCTCGCCCGTCAGCGGCTCGTGAAAGAAGAAGGGGATGTACTGCGCGTCGCCGTAGGGTGCGGTGCTGGCGGCGCTTCGCGTCACATACAGCGAATGCGTGATGATGCTGCCGATCATCAGCTCGGCCATTTCGTATTGTTGCCGGCGCGGCAGCGCGGCCAGCGCCTGCGCCATGGCGGGCGGCTTGCTGCCCAGCACCATGCGCGGCAGGTA
>NCGI01000185.1 GCA_002256925.1 Polaromonas sp. 28-63-22 | reverse complement strand
GGGTCGGCGCTTTCCCGCTTCATGGCCGACAACTCCGTTTCTTCGCTGGTTGAACTCAAGGAAGTCACTTTCTCCTACCCGGGTTCCAGCGGCGACCGCGTCATTCTTGACCGTGTTTCGCTGACGGTGCCGCGCGGCAAGGTGACGGCGCTGATGGGTGCGTCCGGCGGTGGCAAGACCACCGTGCTGCGTCTTATCGGTGGTCAGCAGCAAGCCAATCGCGGTGAGGTGTTGTTTGACGGCAAAAATATGGCGTCCTTGACCCAGACCGAGCTGTACGCCGCGCGGCGGCGTATGGGCATGCTGTTCCAGTTTGGTGCCCTGTTTACTGATTTGAGTGTTTTTGACAACGTGGCGTTTCCGCTGCGTGAGCACACCCGGCTGCCCGCCAGCCTGATCCGCGACATCGTGCTGATGAAGCTCAATGCCGTGGGCTTGCGCGGCGCGCGTGATCTGATGCCCAGCGAAGTCTCGGGCGGCATGGCGCGCCGCGTGGCGCTGGCCCGCGCCATCGTGCTGGACCCGGAGCTCATCATGTATGACGAGCCCTTCGCCGGGCTTGATCCAATCTCGCTCGGCACCGCCGCGCAGCTGATTCGCCAGCTCAACGATACGCTGGGCATCACCAGCATTGTGGTGTCGCATGACCTGGAAGAAACCTTCCGCATCGCCGACCAGGTGATCGTACTGGCCAACGGCCGCGTCGCCGCGCAGGGCACGCCCGACGAGGTGCGGCATTCCACCGACCCACTGGTGCACCAGTTTGTCAATGCGCTGGCCGAAGGGCCGGTGAAGTTCCATTACCCCGGCCCCGATGTGGCCGATGACTTTGGCAGCCCTGCAGCGTCTGGCCGGAAAGGACGTTCATGAGCGCTTTCAGCCCCGCCCGCCTGCTTGCCGATCTGGGTTTTGCCACGCGCATGAAACTCGCTGAAATCGGCCATGGGGCACGCTTGCTGATTCGCCTGCTGGCCCTGAGCGGACCGGCGCTTGGCCGTTTCGGCCTGGTGCGCGACCAGATCTTTTTTCTCGGCAATTATTCGCTGGCCATCATCGCCGTGTCGGGCCTGTTCGTCGGCTTTGTGCTGGGTCTTCAGGGCTACTACACGCTGCAGCGCTACGGTTCGTCCGAGGCGTTGGGGTTGCTGGTGGCGCTCAGCCTGGTCCGGGAACTGGGGCCGGTGGTGACCGCGCTGCTCTTTGCCGGGCGGGCCGGCACGGCGCTGACGGCCGAAATTGGCCTGATGAAAGCCGGCGAACAGCTCTCCGCGATGGAAATGATGGCGGTTGATCCGGTCAGGCGTATTTTGGCGCCGCGTTTTCTGGGCGGCATCATCGCCATGCCGCTGCTGGCGGCCGTGTTCAGCGCCGTCGGCATCATCGGTGGCTGGGTCGTCGGCGTGGTGATGATCGGCATCGATGCCGGTTCGTTCTGGAGCCAGATGCAGTCCGGCGTGGACGTGTGGCGCGACGTCGGCAACGGCGTCATCAAAAGCTTTGTCTTTGGCGTGACCGTGACCTTTGTCGCGCTGTACCAGGGCTTTGAAGCCCAGCCCACGCCCGAAGGCGTTTCGCGCGCCACCACGCGCACGGTCGTGGTCGGGTCGCTGGCCGTGCTCGGACTCGACTTTTTATTGACCGCCTGGATGTTCAGCCTTTGACCGGCCTGACGATGGCACAGGGCTCGTAATGCGAAAATTAACCAATCTCCCCTTGGCGGGACTCTCCATCGGCCTGAATGGGCTGGCTGGACCGGGCTACTGAAAGAAAAATACCATGCAACGCTCGAAAAATGATCTGTGGGTTGGCCTGTTTGTGCTGATTGGGGCTGCGGCCATCCTGTTTCTGGCGCTCAAATCGGCGAATCTGCTCAACCTCAATTTCGACAAGTCCTACCTGATCACGGCCAAGTTTGACAACATCGGCGGCCTCAAGCCGCGTGCCGCCGTGAAAAGCGCCGGCGTCGTGGTGGGCCGGGTTGACAACATCACCTTTGATATGACGACCTACCAGGCCAAGGTCACGCTGGCCATGGACACCCGCTATGCTTTTCCCAAGGACAGTTCGCTCAAAATCCTGACCAGCGGCCTGCTGGGGGAGCAATACATCGGCATTGAAGCCGGCGCCGACGAAAAAAATCTGGTCGCTGGCGACGTCATCACATCCACGCAGTCGGCGGTTGTTCTTGAGAATTTGATCAGCCAGTTTCTGTTCAGCAAGGCAGCCGACACCAAATCGCCGGCACCAGCACCGGCCGCGTCGGGTCCGGCGCCGTCACAGGGGAGCGAAGAAAAAAAATGACCATCACAAAAACAACGCAATCTTTTGTTCAGTGGGCGGCCGCCGCCGTCGTGCTGGCGCTGGCCCAGGGCTGTGCCAGCGGGCCCGGCACCACCCGCGAAGATCCGCTGGAGCCGTTCAACCGCACGATCTTCAGCCTCAATGACAAGGTTGACACTGCTGTCGTCAAACCCGTGGCGTCGGCCTACCGTGAGGTCACGCCCAAAATCGTTCGTACCGGCGTGACCAATTTCTTTGGCAACCTGGCCGATGTGTGGTCCACGGTCAACAACGTGTTGCAGGCCAAGCCCCAGGAAGCTGCCGAAAGCCTGTTCCGGGTGACGACCAACACCATCTTTGGGCTGGGCGGCATCCTGGATGTGGCCAGTGAGATGAGAATTCCGAGGCACAGCGAGGATTTCGGCCAGACGCTCGGTTACTGGGGTGTTCCCCCCGGTCCGTATCTGGTGTTGCCGGTTCTCGGGCCCTCTACGTTCCGCGACAGCGCCGGCACGGTGGTCGATTTCAAGGGAAACCTCGCCACCCGGGGCAGTGACGTGGCGGCCCGCAACACTGCGTCGGCTATTGGCATCGTGAACAAGCGCGCCAATCTGCTGGACGCCGGCGACCTGCTGGACCAGGCCGCGCTCGATAAATACAGCTTTGTCCGCGACGTTTACCTCCAGCGGCGGCGCAGCCAGATCGGGCGGTCTGTGTCCGCGAGCGAAGAACGTTATGACCTGCCGGAGGCGGGCCCGAATGCCCCGGCGGATGCCAGTCAGCCGGCGCCAGCGCCGTCGCCGGCGCCGGCGAATTGACCCCAGCGCTTGGTGCAGTTTGGCGGGCCTGGCCAACAAGCTTTACACGAACGCTGCAAAACTTCATCCTTTGCCCCGAACCACTGGCGCAAACTAACTTTGAAACATCGGGCTTCGGCGGCGTACCCGGGTCGATTTTCTGACCTGCTGTCGCGTTGATCAGGCTGGTGTTTCATACCAAAAGGAAAAATCATGAACCGTAGATCCCTGGGATTCGTCCTTTCCGCCTCGCTGGGCCTGGCTTTGCTGGCGTCTGCCCCTTGGGTGCGTGCCGCCGAAGAGGCTCCCGACGCGCTGATCAAACGCATCTCGGCCGAGGTGCTGGACAGCATCAAGTCCGACAAGGACGTGCAGAACGGCGACCTGACGAAAGTGATCGGGCTGGTGGACAGCAAAATCATGCCGAATGTGAATTTCACCCGCATGACCGCTTCAGCCGTGGGCCGCACCTGGCGCCAGGCAACGCCCGAGCAGCAAAAGCGTCTGCAGGAAGAATTCAAGACGCTGCTGGTGCGCACCTACTCGGGTGCGCTGTCGCAGGTCAAGGACCAGACCATCAGCATCAAACCCCTGCGCGCCGGGCCGACCGACACGGAAGTGGTCGTGCGCACTGAAGTGCTGGGCCGGGGCGACCCGGTGCAGCTCGACTACCGCATGGAAAAAACGGCCACGGGCTGGAAGATCTACGACCTGAACGTGCTCGGCGTGTGGCTGGTTGAAACCTACCGTACGCAGTTTGCGCAGGAAATCAACGCCAAGGGTGTTGACGGGCTGATCGCGGCGCTCGCGCAGCGTAACAAGGCCAACATCGCCAGCAAATCCTGATCGGACTTGCGCGTGATCGTTCTGCCTGCTTCCCTGACGCACGCCTCGGCGGCCGACCTGGTGCCCAGCCTGAAACAGGCCGTCCGGTCGCAACCGGCCGACGTGGTGGCCGATGCCAGCGCACTGACCGAGTTCGACTCGTCGGCGCTGGCCGCTCT
Organism: Polaromonas sp. 28-63-22; assembly: GCA_002256925.1. Classification (GTDB taxonomy): domain Bacteria; phylum Pseudomonadota; class Gammaproteobacteria; order Burkholderiales; family Burkholderiaceae_C; genus Polaromonas. Next base: position 698 of record NCGI01000185.1, on the reverse strand, counting down.
GCTCGAATGCCGCCGCGAGGCCGTGGCGGCTGGCAAGACGTTTTCGGTGCAGGGCGCGCCGCCGCGCCTGCGCCAGCTGGCCGGGCTCTACGGTGTCGCGGAACTGATCCCGGCTACCGGCTGAGCCCGGCGTTCACGGGCCTTACCCGACGGTGCGCCAGGCCAGGTCGCTTGAGCCCGTAAAATAACCGGCTCATGCCTGCCATCTCTTTCCAGTCGGTCTCCAAAACCTATCCCCCCGCTCGAAACCACAACGGCCCGCCGGTACACGCGCTGGACCACGTGAGCTTTGATATTCAGCAAGGCGAATTTTTCGGCCTGCTGGGCCCCAATGGCGCGGGCAAGACGACACTCATCAGCATCCTGGCCGGCTTGTCCCGTGCCAGCAGCGGCACGGTCAGGGTCCATGGTTGCGACGTGTTGACGGACTTCGCCAATGCCCGCCGCAAGCTGGGTGTGGTGCCGCAGGAACTGGTGTTCGACCCCTTTTTTACCGTGCGCGAGGCGCTGCGCATCCAGTCAGGCTACTTCGGTATCAAGAAGAACGACGCCTGGATCGACGAATTGCTCATCAGCTTGGGCCTGGCCGACAAGGCCGATGCCAACATGCGCCAGTTGTCGGGCGGCATGAAGCGCCGCGTGCTGGTCGCGCAGGCGCTGGTGCACAAACCGCAGGTGATTGTGCTGGACGAACCCAC
>NCGI01000184.1 GCA_002256925.1 Polaromonas sp. 28-63-22 | reverse complement strand
AAGTGCACGACCGTGGGGGCTATATCTCGCGCCGCAGCGCGGGGAACAAAATCACGTCGCGAATGCTCGGGCTGTCGGTCAGCAGCATCATCAGACGGTCAATGCCGACGCCGCAGCCGCCAGTGGGCGGCATGCCGTATTCCAGCGCCCGGATGAAGTCGTGGTCATAGAACATCGCTTCGTCGTCGCCTTCGTCCTTGGCGGCTACCTGGGCGTTGAAGCGCGCGGCCTGTTCCTGCGCGTCGTTCAGCTCGCTGAAGCCGTTGCCGAATTCGCGGCCGGTGATGTACAGCTCAAAGCGCTCGGTCACGCCCGGGTTGGTGTCGCTGGCGCGGGCCAGCGGCGAGATTTCGACCGGGTGTTCGCAGATGAACGTGGGTTGCCAGAGCTTTTCCTCGACGGTTTCCTCGAAGTACATCACCTGCAGGCTGGCCAGCGAGCGGGTGGACAGACGGTCTTTTTCTTCGGTGGCGCCGAGTTTTCTCAAAGCGTTGGTCAGCCAGACCGCGTCATCGACCCCTTTGCCGGCTTCGGTGTGTTTCAAGATGGCCTCGCGAATCGTCAGGCGCTCGAAAGCAGGTTCCAGATCGACCGCCTGGCCGCCGTACGTCAGTTGCAGCGAGCCCACCACTTTCTGCGCTGCATCCCGGATCAGCGCCTCGGTGAACGTCATCAAATCGTTGTAGTCCCACCAGGCGGCGTAGAACTCCATCATGGTGAATTCGGGGTTGTGGCGAACGCTGATGCCTTCGTTGCGGTAGCTGCGGTTGATCTCGAACACGCGCTCGAAACCGCCGACGATGAGCCGCTTCAGGTACAGCTCGGGCGCGATGCGCAAGAACATTTCCTGGTCAAGCGCGTTGTGGTGCGTCTTGAACGGCTTGGCGTTGGCGCCGCCCGGAATCGGGTGCAGCATCGGTGTTTCGACTTCGAGGAAGTTGTGACTCACCATGAACTCGCGAATGCTGGTCACCGCCTTGCTGCGTGCCACGAAGCGTTTGCGCGCCGACTCGTCCATGATCAGGTCCACATAGCGCTGGCGGTATTTGACCTCCTGGTCGGCCATGCCGTGAAACTTGTCGGGCAGCGGGCGCAGGCTTTTCGTGACCAGTCGAATGCCGGTGGCGTGAATTGACAGCTCGCCGGTCTTGGTTTTGAAGAGCGTGCCACTGGCCGCCACGATGTCGCCGAGATCCCAGTGCTTGAAGGCGTTGTGCACGTCCTCGCCGACGCCCTCGTTGTTGATGTACACCTGAATACGGCCGCCTGACGTGCCGAACGACGCGTCCTGAAGCGTTGCAAAGCTGGCCTTGCCCATCACGCGCTTGAGCATCATGCGGCCGGCCACACTGACCTGCACGGCCAGCGGTTCCAGTTCGTCCTTGGTCTGGCTGTCGTACTGCGCAAAAAGCGACTCGGCCCGGTGCGCCGGCTTGACGTCATTGGGGAAGGCCACACCGGCGTCGCGCAGGGCTTTGAGCTTGTCGCGCCGCTCGACCATCAGCTGGTTGTCGTCTGGGGGCATGGCAGCGTCGCTGCCGGCAGCGGCTGGAATCGGGAGAATGGACATGGCGGCTCTATGGTTGGACAGGATGCAATGCGGTGTGGCCGAAGGGCCGACAGGCCGAAGCAGCCTGAAACGCGGCGAATCGGTGATTTTAGGTTTTTACGCGGGCGTTTCTGCAGACCGCCTTCAGGAAACTCGCGGAACCCTCCAGCTCAGCGTGCAGCCAGGCAGGGCAGCGGCCGTTGAGGCGGTTTCGCGGCGGGACGGTCGCGCTGAAGTTAACAAACGTTTTTGATCGTTTGCTGCCGCCTGCCAGGGGGATCGTTACAGCGCGATACCAGTACGGTCCAGAATGTCGCTGACCAGTTCCAGTCGCACCAGCGGGTTGTCAAGCTCCATCAGGCGCTGCTTGAGTTCAAGCGGCATCGGCAGCAGTTCGCACCAGCGGTTGGCCACCCAGCCGCAATCGTCGAGCTGGTAGGGCGCCAGCAGCGGCATCTGGTCTTCGGGCACGCGCCGTTCCTGCAGGCTTTTGATGAGCTTGCCGAGTGCATCGGCAGTTCGCTGCAGGTCCTCGGGGATGGCAACGGACTGGTCGCCATCAAGCCGGGTGACGTTGGCGATCCAGAGACCGTGCTTGAGTTTTTCGCGGGCTGAAATTTCAAAGCGCTGGGTACCGACGCAGCGGATCATCATCAGCCCCGGTTGCGGCACCGAAAATTCGGTGATGGACGCCAGCGTGCCTACGCTGCCGAAAGCTTCCTGCGCGAAGCCGTCACCGCCTGGCGCCGTGGGATTGGGGCGGCGCACTTCCGAGCCTTCCGTCAATGAGATGATGCCGAAGGGCGCACCGGCCTTGTGGCATTTGCCGATCATGTCGAGGTAGCGCACCTCAAAAATCTGCAGTGGCAGCAGGCCGCCGGGGTAAAGCACCGTGCCCAGCGGGAACAGTGGAAGCGAGTTCAGTTTGAGGACTTCGGCCATGATTCTCAAGCTCGGGGTTGCATCAGACGTCATCATCCCACGGCGTCTTTTTGGGATAGGGCCCGCGCCTAAAACCGTTCAGCCGGGCGGGGCTATTGGTTTGGGCGGGACCGACCGTGACGACGCCGACAGGGTTGGCACGCCTGACCGGACCAGGCGCTCAGCTGACGGCATCTGCCGGTTGCCGCAGCAGCATGGCGAGCGTGCTGGCCACCGTTTTGCGTAACTCGCGGCGGTCGCAGATGAAGTCCACGGCCCCCTTGGTCTGCAGAAACTCGGCGCGCTGAAAGCCTTCCGGCAGCGTGACGCGCACGGTGGACTCGATCACGCGCGGGCCGGCAAAACCGATCAGCGCCTTGGGCTCGGCAATCACCACGTCGCCCACGAAGGCAAAGCCTGCGCTGACACCGCCCATGGTCGGGTCGGTCAGCACGCTGATGTACGGCAGGCCTTTTTTGGCCAGTCGCGTCAGCGATGCGTTGGTTTTGGCCATCTGCATCAGGCTTAAAAGCCCTTCCTGCATGCGCGCGCCACCCGTCGCGGTAAAGCAGACGAAAGGCACCTTTTGCTCAATGGCGGCATGCACGCCGCGCACAAAACGCTCGCCCACCACGCTGCCCATGCTGCCGCCCATGAAGTCAAATTCAAAGCAGGCCACCACCACACCGATGTTGTGCACCGCGCCGCCCATCACCACGAGGGCGTCGGTTTCTCCGGTGTTTTCAAGCGCTTCCTTGAGGCGCTCCGGGTACTTGCGGCTGTCCTTGAATTTCAGCGGGTCAACCGGCAGCACTTCCTGGCCCAGCTCGTAACGGCCTTCGGCGTCGAGGAAGGCATCCAGCCGGGCGCGTGCGCCTATGCGGTGGTGGTGGCTGCACTGCGGGCAGACATTCTGGTTTTTTTTCAGGTCGGTTTTGTACAGCACGGCCTCGCAGCTCGGGCACTTGATCCACAGGCCTTCGGGCACGCTGCGGCGCTCGGTCGGGTCGGTGGGGCTGATTTTTGGGGGAAGGAGTTTTTCTAGCCAAGACATGAAAGGAGTCCTTTTGCGGTTGGTTAGTGATCGGGGTGCGTCTCGGCCTGGAACTCAGTCCAGCGCCGCACGAATCCCGCGTAAAAAATCTCTCGCCACGGGGGCCACCTGGTCTCTGGGCTGGCGCTCGATCAACTGGATGATCTTGCTGCCAATCACCACCGCGTCGGCCACCTTGCTGATGGCTCGGGCTGTGGCCGCATCACGAATGCCAAAACCCACGCCGACCGGCACACTGATGTGCCGGCGGATGCGCGGCAGCATGGCCTCGACGGCACCGATGTCCAGCGTGCCTGCGCCCGTCACGCCCTTGAGCGATACGTAGTACACGTAGCCGCTGGCGACCTCGGCGACCTGCTTCATGCGGGCATCCGTACTGGTGGGAGCCAGCAAAAAGATCAGGTCCATATTGTGCGCACGCAGCTTTTTGGCAAACTGCACGCACTCTTCGGGCGGGTAGTCGACGATCAGCACGCCATCGACGCCGGCCGTGGCGGCATGGATGATGAAGCTGTCGGCGCCGTGCCGGATGTCGTAGGCCTCTACGGGGTTGGCGTAACCCATCAGCACCACCGGGGTGCTGCTGTCCTGGGTGCGGAACTGGCGCACCATCTCGAGCACCTGCACCATGCCGATGCCTGCCGCCAGCGCTTTCTCGCCGGCCTTCTGGATCACCAGCCCGTCGGCGCTGGGGTCAGAAAAGGGCACGCCAAGCTCGATCACGTCAGCGCCGCCGGCCACCATGCCGTGCATCAGCTCGACCGTCACGTCGGTGAACGGAAAACCAGCCGTGACGTAGGGAATCAGGGCTCTGCGGCCCTGCTTTTTCAGCGCGGCCAGGGTGGTATCAATCCGGCTCATTGGGCGAATCCGATCACCTGTTCGCCGGTGGGGTCGCCGCCCTTGACGGACTGCCCCCGGCACGATGGCCGGCAGTAAAAATCGGCGTTGCTCAGGTCGGCGACGGTGCCGATGTCCTTGTCGCCCCGCCCGGACAGGTTGACCAGAATGCTCTGGTCGCTGCGCATGGTTTTGGCCAGTTTCATGGCATAGGCCACGGCGTGGCTGGATTCGAGGGCGGCGATGATGCCTTCGGTGCGGCACAGGTACTTCAGGAAGGCATGCTCCGGGCCCACGCCGGGGTAGTCGAGGCCGGCGCTGATGCTGTGCGTCTCGGTCACCTGGCCATCTTCGTTTTGCAGCACGTAAGTGCGGTTGCCGTGCAGCACACCCGGTACGCCGCGTTGCAGGGAAGCCGAGTGCTTGCCGCTGTCCAGCCCTTCGCCCGCAGCTTCAACGCCGATCAGCCGGGTGTTCGCATGGCCGATGTACGGGTGAAAAATACCCATGGCGTTGCTGCCGCCGCCGACGCAGGCGAGGACCGCGTCAGGTTGCTTGACCCAGTCGCGCATGGCTTCGTTGAGCGCGTCCTTGAGGGTCTTGCTGCCGGATTCAACCGGCACGACGGTCGCGCCGAGCAGCTTCATGCGGTACACGTTGGGGCTCTGGCGCTTGACGTCTTCGCTGCCCATGTACACCACGCATTCGAGGCCGTAGCGCGCACAAATGGTGGCGGTGGCCACGCCGTGCTGACCGGCGCCGGTTTCTGCAATGATGCGCGGCTTGCCCATGCGGCGAGCCAGCATGGCCTGGCCGATGGTGTTGTTGATCTTGTGCGCGCCGGTGTGGTTGAGGTCTTCGCGCTTGAGGTAGATCTGCGCGCCGCCCTGTTCACGGCTCATGCGCGCGGCGTGGTAGATGGGGGAGGGGCGGCCGACAAAATGCTTCAGCTCATATCGGAATTCAGCGAGAAATTCGGGGTCGTGCTGGTATTTGGCGTAGGCGGCCTTGAGCTCGTTGATGGCGTGGGTCAGCGTTTCGGATACGAAACTGCCGCCGTAGATGCCGAAATGACCGGACGTGTCAGGCTGGTGGTAAGGAAGCGGGGCTTTGGACATGGCGATGAAAATTCTTTGCAAGGTGGTCGTCGGCAGCGCGAACGGCTGCGACAAACTGGTTGATTTTGTCGGCGCTCTTGATTCCCTTGAGGGTTGCCCCTGTAGTGGTGGAAACCTCGACGCCGGAGCTCACATCAACGGCCAGCGACAGACAGCGCGGCCGTACCTGCAAAATGCCATCGATCACGTTTGCAGGCGTCAACCCACCAGACAAAACGAGGTGAGCGTTGACGCTTGGAGGAAGAAGTGACCAATTGAATGTTTTGCCGCCACCGCCAAACCCTTCGACATGAGCGTCGAGCAGGATGGCCTGGGCAGCCTTGAAGTCTTCCGCGTATTTTACGAGATCAAAACGCTCGTCGTCCGCTGCCGCCTTTTCGTCGAGCGGAATGCGGGCGGCACGCAGAAAGGGGCGTTTCGGCTTCAGGCAGGCCTGGGGCGTTTCATCACCATGAAATTGCACCAGAGCCCCCGGAATACCTGCGCAAGCCGCTATGATTTCTGTAGCGGATGCATTCACGAAGAGCAATACCGGCGTCACAAAGGGCGGCAGGCGCCGCGCCAGTTCGGCGGCCCGTTCGGGGCGTACATAGCGGGGGCTAGGCGCATACAAGACAAAACCGACCGCATCGGCACCGGCAGCCACCGCCGCATCGACGTCTTCCTCCCGCGTCAGGCCGCATATCTTGATGCGGGTGCGGTGGCTGGCGAGCGCCCCCAAAGGGACCGAACTTGCCTGGGGTGGCTGCGTGTTGGCTTCCTTGTGCGTCATCGGGGTCATGGCAGCCAATCATAAGTCGGCGTGCGGGCCGGCAAGCCGTGGTGGTCTTCGTACACCGGCCCCAGAAAATACAGTCCATCGGGCGAAAAAGTGGGGGCGGCGGCGTCGCGGCGGCGGGCGGCAAGCACTTGGGCAAGCCAGTCGGCCGGGTGATCGCCCTGGCCGATCGCGACCAGACAGCCCATGACATTGCGAATCATGTGGTGCAAAAACGCGTTGGCTTCGAACTCGAAGCGCCAATAGCCTGAATGGTTGCCGGCGCGTTGCGAGATCTCGATACGCTGGAAGGTCTTCACCGGCGATCTGGCCTGGCATTGCGCTGCCCTGAACGAGCTGAAGTCATGTTCGCCGATCAGATGCTGCGCCGCGTGGCGCATGGCCGGGCCATCAAGTGGACGGTACACCCAGCCCACCCGCCCCGCCTCGACACTGGGGCGAACCGGTGACTCCAGCAACACATAGGCATAGCGCCGGGACACCGCGCTGCCGCGCGCGTGAAAACTGTCGGGTACCGGCTGTGCCCATTGCACCGCGATATCGCGTGGCAGGAAGGCGTTCGTGCCGCGCACCCATGACTGGGTTTCACGGTGAAGGTCGGTGTCGAAATGCACCACCTGCATCAGGGCGTGCACGCCCGCGTCGGTACGGCCTGCGCAATTGACCCGCACCGGGCGGGCCGCAAACTTCGCCAGGGCCAATTCAAGCTTGTCCTGGACGGTGTTGCCTGACAGCTGGCTCTGCCAGCCTTCGTAAGCACTGCCGCTGTAGCTGATTCCGAGCGCAATCCTCAAAGGAAATTCAGGTGGTTGCTGCCCGCCGCGCGGGCGGTCTGCGGGGCCTGGATGACGGGTCTTTCAACATGATGGCCTTAAGCCAAAGCGTTGAGAAACGCCTGTGCCTTGACCTTGAGCGGTCCCTGGGCTTCTGCCAGCACTTCTTCCGCCAAGGAGCGTGCGCCGTCGGGGTCGCCGAGCGAGCGGAACTCTTCCGCGAGCAGAAACTTGGTGTGCAAGGGGTCGTCTTCCGCCGGATCGTGCGCGGGGCTGCGGCTGTTCGGGCCGTTCAAGTCGAGCGACAGTGAATCGAGGTCAAATTCCAGCATGCCGCTGTCGGGAAGGACTGCTGCCGCAGCCGCGCCGTTGGGCGGTGCGGGCTCCGCGCGTCCGGCGCTTGCGGTTTTGGAGATAGGGACCGGGTAGGTCAGGGCAATCGGCTTGGACGAAACATCGCTGAAATCCATGTCGAGCTTGTCGAGGACCGGGACGGGATCGGGTTCGGCGGTCACCAATGCGGCAATGGGTGCTGGCGACGTATGACCATCCTGCAGACCGCCGAGCGGGAAATCGAGGTCCAGGTCGACATCCACAATGGGCGCGGCTGCCGGCGCTGCGGTGGGCGGCACGGTCGCTGCAAATGAAGCCGCAGTGGCGGCCGCCGGGGGCGGCTCAGCCGGAAGTTTTGGCGAGGCCGTGGCTGACGAAGTGTTCGCGGCCGGGCTGGCGACCCGAATGTCGTCAGCGGGCTCGCCGCCAGGCTGGTACAGCGGATTCGACGGTTCCAGTTCCCGGCCCATTTCGGCCAGGTAGGACCACTCAGGACCGTTGCCTCGCGTCAGATTGAAAGCTTCAAGTGCGATGGCTTCAAAGGCCTTGCTGTCGCGGCGCTTGGCATGTATTTCGGCCAGCTTGGCATGGATGGCTACCCGCGCCGGGTTGGTACGCAAGGCTTCCTTGAGGATTTCTTCGGCTTGCAGATCACGCCCATACGCAAGATACACGTCGGCTTCAGCGACGGGATCGACATCGCCTGCCGCATCAAGCTGGCTTGGCGAATATAAATACCCAGGCCTGCCAGCAGGGCCAGCAGCCCTGCGGCCAACGGAAGCACCAGCGGGTTCGCCATCAGGTCGTCGAGCAGGCGGGTTTCTGGGGGAGGTGCAACCGGCGTCACGACCTTGGGTGCAACAACCGCAGCTGGTGCCGTAGCGGCGCTTGCGCTGTCTGCGGGCTGGGATGCAGCGGTTGCAGTTGCCACTGCTGCTGCGCCTGCCGCAGCAGCGTCGCTGGCGGAGGGCGTCGATGCGGAAGCTATTGCCGCAGAAGCCGCTGTGGCCGGGTTGATGGCAGAAGACGCTGGCGCAGCGGGCGCCACGACGGAAGCTTGCGGTGCGGGTGCTGCAGCGCTTGCGGCCACGGCGGGCGCGGGGGCTGGCGAAGCGGCAGGCGCAGGGATGGGCGGCGAGATCGCTGACGGCGTGGGCACGGCAAGACCTGGCGCAGCCGCCGGGCGGGCGCCAGCGCCAGCCGGCGCTGCCGTGGACGCCGCAGACGGTGTCGAACCGCTGGTTGCGGCTGCCGCTCCAGGGGCCGCGCCCAGTTTGTTCAGGTCACTGATGTTCTTGGAGAGCTCGGCCACACGTGCAGCAGCTTCGCTGGCCTGGCGGCTTTTTGCGATGGCGTCTTCGGCCGCTGCCGCCTTGGCCTGAACGGCACCTTTGGACAAGGTGAGTTTGTCGGGCGTGGCAACGGCTGGCGCGCGGTCTTCCACCTTCGCCTGGACTTTGCC
>NCGI01000183.1 GCA_002256925.1 Polaromonas sp. 28-63-22 | reverse complement strand
CTGAAACCGGGGCTGAAGTTTGCTTCCGGCAATCCTGTCACGGCCGACGACGTGGCCTTTTCCTACCAGCGCGCCGTGCTGCTCGACAAATCGCCCGCGTTCATCCTGACGCAGTTTGGCCTGACCCGCGAAAACGTCAGGGACAAGGTCAAGGCCACGGGGCCCTTGAGCCTGACCTTTGAAACCGACAAGAGCTATGCACCCACCTTCGTCTACAACTGCCTGACGGCCAATGTCGCCTCCATCATCGACAAGAAACTGGTGCTGTCCCACGAAGTCAACGGTGACATGGGCTACGCCTGGCTCAAGACCCACTATGCCGGCTCCGGCCCCTTGAAGTTGCGCGAGTGGCGTGCCAACGAGATCGTGGCGCTCGAGCGCAACGACAACTACCACGGCGACAAGTCCAGAATGGCGCGCGTGATCTACCGTCACGTCAAGGAAGCCGCCACGCAGCGCCTGCTGCTTGAAAAAGGCGATGTGGACATCGCCCGCAACCTGTCGCCGGAAGACCTCGCGGCGCTGGCCGGCAACAAGGCCATCAAGACGACGTCCACGCCCAAGGGCACGGTCTACTACATCAGCATGAACCAGAAGAACCCCAACCTGGCCAAACCCGAGGTGCGCGAGGCGCTGAAGTGGCTGGTTGACTACGCCGCCATCGGCGACACGCTAATCAAGAACATCGGCATGGTGCATCAGAACTTCATGCCGGTCGGCTTGCGGGGCGCCAGCAAGGACAACCCCTACAAGCTGGACGTTGCCAGGGCCAAGGCGCTGCTGGCGAAGGCCGGCGTGCCCAATGGCTTCAAGCTGACCATCGACATGCGCACCGTGCAGCCGGTGCAGGGCATCACCGAAGCGTTTCAGCAGACGGCCAAACGCGCCGGCATCGACATTGAAATCCTGCCTGGCGACGGCAAGCAGACGCTGACCAAATACCGGGCCCGCACCCACGACCTGTATATCGGCCAGTGGGGTGCCGACTATTGGGACCCGCACACCAACGCCACCTTTGTCCAGAACCCCGACAACAGCGACGACGCCAAGGCCAAACCGCTGGCCTGGCGCAATGCCTGGGCCACGCCGGAGCTGACCAAAAAAGCCGATGCGGCGGTGCTGGAACGCGATGCCGGCAAGCGCAAGGCCCTGTACGAAGACATGCAGGCCGAATTCCGCAAGAGCAGCCCGTTCATCATGCTCTACCAGCAGCTTGAAGTGGCCGCCATGCGCGCCAACGTCAATGGGCTGAAACTCGGGCCGACGTCGGATACGACGTACATGTTCAAAGTCACCAAATAAACGGTGGCCGTCCATCCTGCGGTTTTGACCCCGGCGGCGGCCATGCCCGCCGGCACCCCGCGCGCGGCTGGCTGGTTGCGTGGCCTCAAGGCAGGGGCGAGCTTCCTGCTGGTCATCGCCCTGACCTACCTCGGACTGCTGGCCGTGACCTTTTTTATCGGCCGCGTGATGCCGATTGACCCGGTGCTGGCCATCGTCGGCGACCGCGCGCCCGAGCACGTGATCGCGCGGGTGCGCGAGGAGCTGGGCCTGAACAAGCCGCTCTACCAGCAGTTTTATATCTATCTCGGCAAAGTCGCGCGGGGTGATTTCGGCACCTCGGTGCTGACGTCCAACCCGGTGATGCAGGACATACGCCGCACCTTCCCGGCCACCATCGAGCTGGCCACGCTCGGCATTCTCATAGGCGCCGGTCTTGGCGTGCCGCTGGGCGTGTGGGCGGCGGTGCGGCGCGGCGGCGTGGTGGACCAGGTCGTGCGCGTGATCGGGCTCATCGGCTATTCGGTGCCGATTTTCTGGCTTGGGCTGATGGGGCTGGTGCTGTTTTACGCCCGACTGGGCTGGGTCGGCGGGCCGGGGCGCATTGACGTGAGCTACGAATACACACTCACGCCCGTCACCGGTTTTTTGCTGCTGGACGCCGCAATGGCCAGCCAGTGGGACGCCTTCGGCAACGTCCTGTCGCACCTGGTCCTGCCGGCCTCGCTGCTGGGTTATTTTTCGCTCGCCTACATCAGCCGCATGACGCGTTCGTTCATGCTCACAGAGCTGGCGCAGGAGTACGTGGTCGCCGCGCGCGCCAAGGGCCTGTCAGAGGCGCGCATCATCTGGGGCCATGCGCTGCGCAACGCCATGGTGCCGCTGGTCACGGTGATCGCGCTGTCGTATGCCGGCCTGCTCGAAGGCTCGGTGCTGACCGAAACCGTGTTCGCCTGGCCGGGCCTGGGCCTCTACATCACCAACTCGCTGCAAAACGCCGACATGAATGCGGTGCTGGGCGGCACGCTGGTGGTCGGCTCTGTTTTTATCGGACTCAATTTGCTGTCGGACCTGCTCTACAAACTGCTTGACCCGAGGACACGTCTGCGATGAGTGCCACCGCCAAACCCGGGGAGCCCTTCGATACCTCAGGGCGAACGGAGCATTGAAATGAACGAATCCGAGGACGATCTCCCCAAGCCGGGGCCGCAGAACCGGCTCGGCCGGGCTGCAGGCGCAGCGGCCCCCTCGGGGGGCAGGGAGCTACGCGAAGCGAGCGACCGTGGGGGTGATGTTCCCAAGCATGGGCCGCGGGACTGGCTCCGCCAGACCGCAGGCGCAGCGGCCCCGCCGGGGGGCACCCTTCGATACCTCAGGGCGAACGGGGAGGTGAAGTGAGCGACCGTGGAGGCCTGGTCACCTGGTTGATGTCCGAGCGGCCGACTTCGCGCCGTCAGGCTTCGTGGGGCCGCGCGTACGGCGCGGCGCGCACCTTTGCGCGCAACCGCCTGGCCATGCTGGGCCTCGTCATCGTGGTGGCACTGATCTTCGTTGCCATCTTTGCCGACCAGCTGGCGCCGTACTCGGCCTACATCGGCGATTTGCGCACCACGCGGCTACTGCCGCCGTCGTCAGCCCACTGGTTCGGCACCGACGACCAGGGCCGCGACATCTTGTCGCGCGTGATTCAGGGCTCGCGCATCACGCTGTTCGTGGTGGTGCTGGTGGCCGTGCTGGCCGCCCCGATAGGCCTTATCGTCGGCACGGTGGCGGGCTATGCGGGCGGCTGGGTCGACGCCGTGCTGATGCGCATCACCGATATCTTTCTGGCCTTTCCACGCCTCATTCTTGCGCTGGCTTTTGTGGCGGCACTCGGACCCGGCATCACCAATGCGGTGATCGCGATTGCGATTACCTCGTGGCCGCCCTATGCGCGGCTGGCGCGCGCCGAAACGCTGACGATTCGGCAGACCGACTACATCGCGGCGGTGCAGCTGCTGGGCGCGTCGCCGTGGCGTATCGTGCTGCGGCACATCATGCCGCTGTGCCTGTCGTCGCTCATCGTGCGCGTCACGCTCGACATGGCCGGCATCATTCTGACCGCTGCCGGCCTGGGTTTTCTCGGCCTGGGCGCGCAGCCCCCGATGCCCGAATGGGGCGCGCTGATTGCCAACGGCCGCCTTTATGTGCTCGACCAGTGGTGGGTGGCGGCGGCGCCCGGTGCGGCGATATTCATCGTCAGCCTGGCCTTCAATCTGCTGGGCGATGGCCTGCGCGATGCGCTGGACCCGAAGGCGGCCAAATGAAGACGAGGCTGATGATCGTTACGGGCAGCCCCCATCCCAACCTTCCCCCAAAGGCGGGAAGGAGCAAGAAAAAGGGGATTTCCTCCTTCCCCCGCTGGGCGAAGGCCGGGATGGGGGCCTGCCCCGCTTCCTGCCCGGTCCATAGACCAGACTCGTACGCAACATGACCAGCCCAACCATCCCCTTGCTGCGCGTCGAAGACCTGCGGGTGGCCTTTCCGAACCGCGACGGCGGCTGGTTCGAGGCCGTGCGCGGCGTCTCGTTCACCCTCGGCCGCGAGCGGCTCGGCATCGTCGGCGAATCGGGTTCGGGCAAATCGCAAACCGGCCGCGCCCTGCTGGGGCTGACGGCACCCGAAGGCCGCGTGACGGCCGGGCGGCTTGAATTTGCCGGCACCGATCTGCTGCGGTGCTCACCCCGGCAACGCCGCGACCTGCGCGGTGGCCGCATCGCCATGGTGTTGCAGGACCCGAAGTTTTCGCTCAACCCGGTGATGCGCATCGGCCCGCAGATTGAAGAAACCCTGCGCGCGCACACCCGCGTGTCGTCCAGGCAGGCCAAGGACCGTGCGCTGGCCGCGCTTGAATCGGTCGGCATTGACGATCCCGCGCGCGTTTACCGGCTTTATCCGCACGAGGTGTCGGGCGGCATGGGCCAGCGCGCCATGATCGCGATGATGCTGATCGCCGAGCCGGATATTCTGATTGCCGATGAGCCGACGTCGGCACTGGATGTCACGGTCCAGTTGCAGGTGCTCGGCATCATGGACAAACTGGTCACCGAACGCGGCATGGGGCTGATTTTCATCTCGCACGACCTGCGCCTGGTGTCGTCGTTTTGCGACCGCATTCTGGTGATGTATGCCGGCCGGGTGGTGGAGGAACTGCCGGCGGGCGGACTGGCGCAGGCCAAGCACCCCTACACGCGGGGCCTGATGGCCTGCCTGCCCACGCTGGGCGCTTCGACGCATCCGCTCGCCACGCTCGACCGGCAGCCGGAGTGGGCGCTGTGAACCAGGCCACCAACGCAGCCAGCCTGGGCCTGGCCGTCAACCAGTTGCGCGTGGTGTACGACAGCTTTGTGGCGGTCGCCGACGCCTCGTTTCATGTCCGGCCCGGCGAGAGCTTTGGCATCGTCGGTGAATCGGGCTCCGGCAAATCGACCGTGCTGCGCGCCCTTTGCGGTCTGGCGCCCCGCACCGGCGGCACGGTGGCGCTGAGCCA
>NCGI01000182.1 GCA_002256925.1 Polaromonas sp. 28-63-22 | reverse complement strand
CCGTCGAGCTTGCCGACCACGTCTTCAATCTCGTTCGGGTACACATTGAAGCCACTGACCAGCACCATGTCTTTCTTGCGGTCCACGATCTTGAAAAAACCGTTGGCGTCGAGCACGCCGATGTCGCCAGACTTGAAGTAGCCGTCGGGCGTCATGACCTTGGCGGTCTCGTCGGGGCGCTGCCAGTAGCCGGCCATCACTTGTGGCCCCTTGATGGCGATTTCGCCGGGCTGGCCGGGCGCCACTTCGTTGCCGTCGTCGTCGAGCAGCTTGAACCAGGTGCCGGGAATCGGCACGCCGATGGTGCCCGTGAAGGCCTTGCTATTGGTCGGGTTGCAGCTGGCCGAGGGCGAGGTTTCACTCAGGCCGTAACCTTCGCAGATCGGGCAGCCGGTTTTCTCCAGCCACAGCTTGGCGACCGCGCTGGTGACGGCCATGCCGCCGCCGAGCGAGATCTTCAGGTGCGACCAGTCCACGGTGTTGAAGTCGGGGTGGTTGGCCAGACCGTTGAAGAGCGTGTTGACCGCCGGGAAGCTGTGGATCTTGTGCTTGGCCAGTTCCTTGAGCACCGCCGGAATGTCGCGCGGGTTGGGGATCAGGATGTTCTTGCCGCCGGTGCGCATGCCCAGCATCATGTTCACGGTGAACGCGAAGATGTGGTACAGCGGCAGCGCGCACACATAGACCGGCTGCACGCCCGCCTGCAGGGTGGACATGGCCGGAATGTTCCAGGCCTCGGACTGCAGCACATTGGCAATCACGTTGCTGTGCAGCAGCACCGCGCCCTTGGAGACGCCCGTGGTGCCGCCGGTGTATTGCAGCACCGCGACGTCGGTGGGTTTGAGGTCCGGGCGCTTGAGCGTGGCGCGCGTGCCCTGGGCCAGCGCGTCGTTGAAACGCACTGCACCGGGAAGGTTGAAGGCGGGCACCATCTTCTTGACGTTGCGTACCACGTAGTTGACCAGCGCGCCCTTGAGCAGGCCGAGCCGGTCGCCCATGGCGCAGAGCACCACATGCTTGACGGGCGTGCTGGCGATGCATTGCTCCAGCGTGCCGGCAAAATTCTCGATGATGACGATGGCCTTGGCGCCCGAATCCTTGAGCTGATGCTCCAGTTCGCGCGGGGTGTAGAGCGGGTTGACGTTCACCACCACGAAACCGGCGCGCAAGATGGCGGCGACGGCAATCGGGTACTGCGGCACGTTGGGCATCATGATGGCGACGCGGTCGCCCTTGGTCAGGCCCAGGCTTTGCAGGTAGGCGGCCAGCGCAATCGACAGGCTGTCGGTTTCGCGGAACGTCACGTCCTTGCCCATGAAGCTGTAGGCCACCAGGCTGCCGTTTTTCTTGAAGCTTTCCTCCATCAGCGCGACCAGCGAGGTGTACTGTGATGGATCGATATCGGTCGGCACGCCCGGCGGATAGGCTTTCAGCCACGGGCGCTCCAGCGTGGCGGTGGGGGTTGCTGCATTCATGGGGGTCTCCGTAACGATTACTGACTGCCGGATTCTCAGGGCATGCCCTCCACGCGCCTATTGCGTTTTCCCTATGAAACGGTCGAAGTTCGGAGGGTGAGCCCTCTAATCGCCGCCCGGGGCGGACGCAGGGGCTTGCGTCTGCCGCGCACGGTTACTCGATGGCCTTGCCCATGTCTTCAATGACTTTTTTCGCATCGCCGAACACCATCATGGTCTTGTCCATGTAGAACAGTTCGTTGTCAAGGCCGGCATAGCCCGCCGCCATCGAGCGCTTGTTGACGATGACGGTCTTGGCCTTGTAGGCCTCCAGAATCGGCATGCCGTAAATCGCGCTGCCCTTGACGTGCGCCGCCGGGTTCACCACGTCGTTGGCACCCAGAATGATGGCGACGTCAGCCTGGCCGAATTCGCCGTTGATGTCTTCCATCTCGAACACCTGGTCGTAAGGCACTTCGGCCTCGGCCAGCAACACGTTCATGTGGCCCGGCATGCGCCCGGCCACGGGGTGGATGGCGTATTTGACGGTGATGCCTTTTTCTGTCAGCTTGGCGGCCAGCTCTTTCACCGCGTGCTGGGCGCGCGCCACGGCCAGACCGTAGCCCGGCACGATGATGACCGTCTCGGCGTTGCCGAGCACGAAGGCCGCATCGTCGGCACTGCCGCTCTTGACCGAGCGCTGCACCGCCGAACCGGCTGCGGCGGTGGTGGCTTCACCGCCAAAACCGCCCAGGATCACATTGAAGAACGAGCGGTTCATGGCCTTGCACATGATGTAGCTCAGAATGGCGCCGCTTGAGCCGACCAGCGAGCCGGCCACGATCAGCATCGCGTTGTTCAGACTGAAGCCGATGCCTGCTGCGGCCCAGCCCGAGTAGCTGTTGAGCATCGACACCACCACCGGCATGTCGGCGCCGCCAATCGGGATGATGATCAGCACGCCCATCACGAACGCCAGCACCGTGGCGATGGCAAAGTACAGCGGATTGCCGGTGGCGGTGTACATCGCCACATCCACCAGCAGAATCAGGCCAAGGACCAGGTTGAGCTGATGCTGGCCGGCAAACTGCACCGGCGCGCCCTGGAACAAACGGAACTTGTAGGTGCCCGACAATTTTCCGAAGGCAATCACCGAGCCGCTGAAGGTGATGGCGCCGATCACCGAGCCGAGGGCCAGCTCCAGCCGGTTGCCCGCTGGAATCGCCATGCCCTTGGCCACAATCTGGAAGGCCCAGGGCTCGACCACCGCCGCGATGGCAATGAACACGGCGGCCAGGCCGATCATGCTGTGGAAGAACGCGACCAGTTCGGGCATCTTGGTCATCTCGACCGTCTTGGCGCGGTAGGCGCCGTAACCGCCGCCGACCACCAGGCCCAGCAGCACCCAGGCCATGCCCAGCATGTTGCCGCCGGAGATCTCGACGATGAGCGCGGCGGTGGTCACCACGGCAATCGCCATGCCGACCATGCCGAACAGGTTGCCGCGTATCGATGTGGTGGGGTGACTCAAGCCCTTGAGCGCCTGGATGAAGCAGACGCTGGCGATCAGGTACAGAACGGTGACAAGATTCATGCTCATTTCGGGGCTCCTTCAGTCGCGGGCGCTGCCTTTTTTTCTTTTTTCTTGAACATTTCCAGCATGCGCCGGGTCACCAGAAACCCGCCGAACACATTGACCGCCGCCAGCGCCACGGCCAGCACGCCCATCGATTTGCCCAGCGTGGTTTCGGTCATCGCCGCCGCCAGCATGGCGCCGACGATGACGATGGCCGAGATCGCATTGGTCACCGCCATCAGCGGCGTGTGCAGCGCCGGCGTGACGGTCCACACGACGTGGTAGCCGACGTAGATCGCCAGCACAAAGATGATCAGGTTGAGGATGGTGGGGGAAACTGCGTCCATTTTTATTTCCTTTTTTCGAGTAGGTGTCCCGTTCGCCCTGAGCCTGTCGAAGGGTTCTTTGCCCGCTTGGCAGGCTTTGACAGGCTCAGCCCGAACGGACTCAAGACTTGCGTTTAACTTCGCCGCCCTGCGTCATCAGACACGCGGCCACGATATCGTCTTCCATGTCGATCTTCAGCGCACCTTCTTTGGTGATGATGAGCTTCAAAAAGTCGAGCAGGTTGCGCCCATACAGCGCGCTGGCGTCGGCGGCAACGAGCGCCGGCACGTTGGTTTCGCCGATCAGCGTCACGCCATGCTTGACGACCGTCTTGCCCGGCTCGGTCAGCGGACAATTGCCGCCCTGTGGTGCCGCCAGGTCAACGATCACGCTGCCGGGCTTCATGGACTTGACCATCTCTTCGGTGATGAGCACCGGTGCCGGGCGGCCGGGAATCAGCGCGGTGCTGATGACCACGTCGGCCAGCGCCACGCGCTTGGCCACTTCGACCTTTTGCCGTGCCATCCAGCTCGCAGGCATCGGTTTGGCGTAGCCGCCCACGCCGGCGGCCGCTTCGCGCTCTTCATCGGTCTCGTAAGCCACGTCGATGAACTTGCCACCCAGCGATTCGATCTGTTCCTTCACGCTCGGCCGCACGTCGCTGGCTTCAATCACCGCGCCCAGGCGCTTGGCGGTGGCAATCGCCTGCAGACCGGCCACGCCGACGCCCAGGATCACCACGCGGGCGGCTTTCACCGTGCCGGCAGCCGTCATCAGCATCGGAAAAAAGCGCTGGTACTTTTCAGCCGCCATCATCACGGCCTTGTAGCCGGCGATGTTGCCCTGCGATGACAGCACGTCCATGCTTTGCGCGCGGCTGGTGCGCGGCGCGGCTTCCAGCGCAAACGACGTCAGCTGCGCCGTGGCCATGCGCTGCAGGCCGGTCGCGTCAAACGGGTTGAGCATGCCGATCATGACGCTGCCGGCTTTGGCGTGCGGCATTTCTTCGTCCAGCGGACAGCGTACCTTCAGCACGATATCGGCGGCATACGCACCGGCTGCATCGGTGATCTCGGCGCCGACAGCGGTGTAGGCGTCATCGGGAACGCTGGCGGCAACGCCGGCCCCGGACTGAATGCGAATGGTGTGGCCCTGTGCCTTCAGCTTCTTGGCTGTCTCCGGCGTGATGGCGACGCGTGTTTCTCCGGCCGTGATTTCGGCGGGTACCCCAATGAGCATGGGTGACTCCTCAAAGCTTGGTTTTCTGGCGGATTATGGCGGCGATGCACGAATTCAAGGTGAAGCAAGCAACCTCGAGGGCCCCTCTTCACCAGCCTGGGCCGCGGAACTGGCTTCGCCAGGCCGCAGGCGCAGCGGCCCCCTCGGGGGGCAGGGAGTTACGCGAAGCGAACGACCGTGGGGGTATTTCTTCGCAAGCCGGGGCCGCGGAACTGGCTTTGCCAGGCCGCAGGCGCAGCGGCCCCCTCGGGGGGCAGGGCGCTACGCGAAGCGAGCAACCGTGGGGGTATCTCTCCCCAAGCAGGGGCCGCGGAACTGGCTTTGCCAGGCCGCAGGCGCAGCGGCCCCCTCGGGGGGCAGGGAGTTACGCGAAGCGAACGACCGTGGGGGCTAGTTATTTGGCTGTGGGCATCACAAACTCAGCACCCTTGCCAATGCTTTCTGGCCAGCGCTGCATGATCGATTTCTGCTTGGTGTAGAAGCGCACGCCTTCTTCGCCGTAGGCATGCATGTCGCCGAAAAGACTCTTTTTCCAGCCGCCAAAACCATGCCAGGCCATCGGCACCGGAATCGGCACATTGATACCGACCATGCCGACCTGAATACGGCGGCCGAATTCGCGTGCCACGTTGCCGTCGCGCGTGAAGCAGCTCACGCCATTGCC
>NCGI01000181.1 GCA_002256925.1 Polaromonas sp. 28-63-22 | reverse complement strand
GCCAGCGCCCGGAACAAAGCCTCCTGACGCGTCAGCGCCGCAGTGCGCTGGGCCACCTTTTGTTCGAGCCCTTCGTTGAGCTTGTTGACTTCTTCGAGCAGCTGCACGTTTTCCATCGCCAGCGCGGCCAGGCGCGCCAGCTCCATCGCCACGTATTCGTCCTGCTGTGTGAACTCGCCTTCGTACTTGTCAGAAAGTTGCAGCAGGCCGATGTTCTTGCCACTGCGTCCGAGCAGCGGCACCACCAGGCAGCCACGCATCGGGGGAACCCGCACGCTCTCGCACTTGCCCGCCAGCTCGCCGACCTCGGCCTGGTTCAGCCGCATCGAACGGTTGTTGCTGAGCACCGGCCCAAAGAGGCGCCGCAGTCCGGGCAGTTCGTCCAGGCGCCACAGCGCTTCCCGGGATTGCGACACCGACAGCGCGACGCTCGACACCCCCGGCGCTGACTCCAGCGACAGCGACACAAAGGCCTGATGCACGCCAATCACACCGCGCGCCTGCTCGGCTACTTCCTGCATCATGCCGTCCAGCGACTGGTGCCAGCTGATGGACTGCGCCGCGTCGGCCGCGCGCTGCAGCGTGAACAGGTGCTCCTGCACGGTGGCCTCGGCTTCGCGCTGCGCGGTCAGGTCCAGCGCCATCACAAAGCGCGCCGGCCGGCCGCCGTACTGGATCAATTTCGAAACCACGGAAACCGGAAACATCGTGCCGTCCTTGCGGCGATGCAGCCAGGCCCCCTTGCGCAGCGGAGACTTGTCGGAAAGCCGCTTGCGCAGACGCGCATGGTCCGACACCGGGTGTAGGCCGAACATCGTCATGGCCAGCACCTCGTCCCGGGCGTAGCCATAGTTCTCGATCGCGGCCTCGTTGACGGCCCTGAATTCGTAAGTGACGTCATCGAACACCCACATCGGCGCGGGCACCTCGGCAAACAGCGCCGCGTAGCGCTGCTCGCTCTCGTGCATCGCCTGCTCGGCCAGCTTGCGCGTGGTGATGTCCTGCAGCGTGCCTACCAGCCGCGCCACCTTGCCGCCCTGCATGACCGCTTGCCCCTGTGAACGCGCCCAGATGGGGCGGCCGGTGGCGGTCACCATCGGGAGCTCCAGGTCCCAGGGCGTGCCATGGTTGATACCGGCCTGCACGGCTGCACCGATGACGGGCCGGGACTCGGGTGTGTAAAACCCGATGGCCTCGTCCAGCGACGGCATGCTGCCAACGTCGAGTTCGTGAATGCGGTACACCTGGTCGGACCAGACCGGCTGCAGGTCGTCGAGAATCAGATCCCAACCGCCGATCAAAGCGATCTCACCGGTGCGGCGCAGCAGGTCGGTGGCTTCTGCCAGCGCCAGTTCGGTGCGCTTGCGGGCGGTGATGTCCTGCATCACGCCGATGCGGCTGACGGCCACACCGGCTTCGTTGCACTGCTCGCGGCCGATCTGGTGAATCCAGCGCAGCTCGCCGGCCGGGGTGATGATGCGGTACTCCAGGTCAAGGTCCGAGCCGGTGCGCATGGCGTCTTCACGGGTTTGCCGGTAGCGGTCGCGGTCGTCAGGATGAACCTGGTCGAACACCGTCTCGGCCCGGCCATCGAAGCCGCCAGGCGCCAGACCGAACAGTTCGCGAACCTCGTCTGACAACACCACCTGCCCGGTGGCCAGGTCCAGCTCGCTGTGACCGATGCGCCCCATGCGCTGCGCATCGCGCAGCTTGCGCTGGGTGGCCCGGCTTTTCGCCAGCTCGGTCTGCAACTCGGCCTCGCGCTCGGCCAGTGCGTCGGCCATGCGGTTGAAGCCCTCGGCGATCAGGCTGAACTCCCTGCCCGAATCGACCGACCGCACCGGAATGCGCACGTCCAGTTCGCCGTCCTTGAGGCGCTGGGTGGCCTGCAGGATGGCCTGGGTCGGCCGCACGATCATCGGCCGGCCCATGGCCCAGGCGATGCCGCCGCCCAACAGGGCGACCAGCCCCAGCAGCAGCAGTTCCTGGTTGAGCTGCCGGTGGGCGCCTGCCACGACTTCATCACGGTCGATGCTGACCACCACAAAGAAAGGCGAGTCCGCGCCGGGGCTGGAAGGCTGGTAGGCGAATATCCGCGGCCGCCCGGCACCGTCCAGGCCTTCCTGCACGCCCGTGCTCAGGGTCTTGACGGCGGCCAGTGCCACCGGGCTGCGCAGTTTGCTGCCGATGCCGCCGGAGGCGGGCGGATTGGCGGCCAGCACGGTTCCGTTGCGGTCAATGATGGCCAGGCGTCCGCTGGGCGGCAGACGCGCACGGGCGACCGATGCCGACATCGCCGCGAGATCGAGCCCCACGAAAGCCACTTGCTTCACGCGGCCTTCAGCATCCAGCGTGGGCTGCGCAAAACTGAAGACATGGGTGCGCACGATGCGGCCGACAACGTATTCGCCGGAAACGAAGCTGCGGCGCGCCACGGCATCCCGAAAAAACCCCCGGTCGCCCAGGTAGGTCGGGCTTGTGACGGCGACCCCCTGACAGCGCGTATAGCCATCCATGCCGATGACACCCAGATTGGCGTAGTCGGCGTAAAGCCGGTTGAGCGTCGCCAGGTACGCCGAGCAGCGCGCCGCATGGCCGTCCTGCACGTCAGCCGCGTTCGCCACAGCGGTCAGCACCTGTTTGGCCGTTTCGGCCACCTGCTGCTGCGCAGACGCCAGCAACGCGACGTCGGCCTGCAACTCCAGCCCGGCACGGCGAACCGCATCGTCGGTGCCGCGCACGGCCTTGGCAATCGACAAGACAAACAAGGGCAAAACGGCCGCAAGCACCAGCAGCACGAGCCGCGAACGCAGGGTGGCGTAAAAATGCATGCGTTCAGTACGCCAGGCTCAACCGCTGGTCCAGGCGGCGCAGCGCCGGCCCCGCCACCGATCCCGCCCGGCAGGCGAGGCGCCGGGGCAACGCCATGCGCTCAACCCGCCACGATCGATTCATTGACGCCCAGCCAGTAGGCCTGCAGGCAGGCAAGTTTGTCGGTGAACTCGCCAAAATTGACCGGCTTGCGGACAAAGCCATTGGCACCGCTCTGGTAGCAGGCCAGCATGTCCGAGCGTTCGCCCGACGAGGTCAGCATGATCACCGGCACCAGCGCGGTGATCGGGTTGCGGCGCAGGCAGCGCAGCACATCCAGCCCGGACAGTTTGGGCAGGTTCATGTCGAGCAGGATAAAGGCCGGCTGTTCGCGCGTGTCGCGGCCGGCGTGCGGGCCGTGGCCAAACAGGTATTGCAGCGCGATGGCGCCATCACGGGCGGCCACGATTTTCGCCTTCACGCCCTGATCTTCCAGCGTGCTCACTGTCAGCTCCAGGTGATCCGGGTTGTCTTCAACGACGAGAATAACTTTTTCGATCATGCAGCTTGGTTCTAGCTTGTGTTGTCTTTTTTTATTTTTAACGACTTTTACACATTCTTTTTCAATTTAGTTATTTTATAGACCAAGTTGATTTTTTGGCTCATTTTGAGCCATCGAAATAACAAACCCGGTACTTTTTAACGCTAAATAACTACACACCTGTGGCGCCAACGCCCGTGGCGACTACCGCCCTACCACTTGGGAATCGCCTCATCTTTGAGCTGCCCGCGCAGCTGTGCGTAGTCGGGCACCACCGCGCGCACGGTGTCCCAGAAGCGCGGGCTGTGGTCCATCACGCGCAGGTGGCTGAGTTCGTGCACCACCACATAGTCGATCACCGCCTGCCGGAAATGGATCAGCCGCCAGTTCAGGCGAATCGAGCCGTCGGCGCTGGCGCTGCCCCACCGGGTGCCGGCACTGGAAAGACTGAGCTTGCGCCACTGCACCTGCACCTGCGGGGCGAAGTGATCAAGCCGTTCCGTGAACAGCCGTTTGGCCTGCCGCATCAGCCAGGCCTGCACGGCATCGCGGATCTGCGCCGGTGCGGCGCTGTGGGGCAGGCCGACGTGCAGCGTCCAGGCGATGGGCGAATCGGGCAGCTCGACACTTTGCAGTTCGGCGCCCACGCCGCTGAAGGCATGGCGCGGGTCGAGCCGCACCGTAACCTGCCGGCCCAGAAACGGCAGCACGCAGCCATCGGCCCATTCGATGCGCGACGCCTCAAGCTGGCGGCCACGCTCGCGCATTTCCTGCAGCTTCTTCAAAATCCAGTCTGATTTTTCCAGCACGGCCTTGTCGATGTCAGGCAGCGGCACCCATTGGGGCGCCCGCACGGCAAGGCCCTCAGGCCCGACTGAAAAACCGATGGTGCGGCGTTTGCCGCGTGTGAATTCGTAGGCCACGACCACATCGCCGAGAAGGGTCTGGCGCGAGGCGCGCGGGTGGCGCAGCGTGGTCGGCGTCAGCGACTGCTGCAGGGTTTGCGGCGGCAGCGCGTCGGCCGGCGCCGATTGATCCGCTATGCTTTTTATAGCTGATGGCGCAGGATCTGTCTGGGCTGGAGCCTCTTTTTGCTTAAGAACAGGCGGCCTGGCGGGCTTGCGGCGCTGCACCGGCGCGGCGGGCTCGAAGCCGAACAGATCGAGCGTGAAGCGCAGCAGCGTGGTCATCGGCAAAGTTTAGCGCGGCGGGGTGTGGCGGGACGGCCGCGAAGGCGGCTACGGCTTTTTCGACCAGACCGGCGTGGTCTCGGTGCCGGCATAGGCTTCGGGGTCAAGGCGGCGCATCTCGGCCTCGATCCAGGCCTCGACCTCGCGCATCAGCTCATCGGGCTGGCGGCCGACGCTACTGATCGGCTTGCCAATCGAGATATCGACAATGCCCGGTGTCTTGATGAAGGCCTTGCGCGGCCAGCATTTGGCCGAGGTGACGGCCACCGGAATCAC
>NCGI01000180.1 GCA_002256925.1 Polaromonas sp. 28-63-22 | reverse complement strand
ACCAGGTCGGGCCGGGGCGGCGACACGCGCGTATCCACATGCTGGCCGTAGTAGCTGTAGGGCCAGCCATAAAAGGCGCCGTCCTTCACGCTGGTCAGGTAGTCGGGCACGAGGTCGCTGCCGAGCTCGTCGCGCTCGTTGACGACCGTCCAGAGCGCGCCGGTGTCAGGCGACCAGCCCATGCCGTTCGGGTTGCGCAGGCCCGACGCGAAGATGCGGTGCGTGCCGGTGGCCGGGTCCACCTCCCAGATCGCGGCCCGGCCTTCTTCAGCCTGCACACCCCGCTCGCCCACGTTGCTGTTCGAGCCCACGGTGACATACAGCTTGGAGCCGTCGGCGCTGGGGATGAGGTTTTTCGTCCAGTGGTGGTTGATCGGGCCGCCAGGCAGGTCGATGACCTTCACGGGCGGCGCACTGATGCTGGTCGCGCCGGTCTGGTAGGGAAACTTCACCACCGCGTCGGCATTGGCCACGTACAGGGTGTTGCCGACCAGCGCCATGCCGAAAGGCGACATCAGGTTTTGCAGAAACACGGTGCGTACGTCGGCCTTGCCGTCGCCGTTGGTGTCGCGCAGCAGCGTGATGCGGTTGGCCGAGGGCACGCCGGCGCCGGCACGCGCCATGACCTGCTTCATGATCCAGCCCTTGATGCCTTTGCCATCGTCGGGCTTGGGGGGTGCGTTGGTTTCAGCCACCAGCACGTCGCCGTTGGGCAGCACATACACCCAGCGCGGGTGGTCCAGCCCCGTCGCCAGCGGCGCGACTGTGAGCCCGGCCATGGGTGTGGGCATGGCCCCCGCCGGCCAGCCCTTGGCAGGCGCGATATCTACCGTGGGAATCAGCCGCTTGACCGGCGCTTCAAGCGTGGGCGTGGCGCCCGTGTCCTGCCCGTTCAGGAGCCGGGCGGTATCGCCGCAGCCCGCCAGGCCGCCCGCAAGGAGCACGCCCGGCAACGCATGCGTCAGAAAGCGTGATGAAAAAAAACGTCGTAGCCGCATGGAAAAACCCTTTGCATGAACACGCGTGCGCCAATGCGTTCGCCCATGTCCATGCCGTGTTTTATCACCGGCTGACACCCAGCCTGTCGGCCCGCAGCCAATACCCCTGTAAGGCGCGCCCGCCAGCAGCCGGCGCGGCCTTAGCGGTTGACGAGGGTGTCGGCCGGCAGCTGGTCGATTTGCGCCAGCAGGGTCGCCAGGCTGCGGCCCGCAGCGTCCAGCACGGCCCGGCCTTTGTCAGCCGAGGCGGCAGCGGCATTACCCACTGCGCCGTGCGGGTTGTAGTCCTGCATTTGCCAGCCGAGCTTGGCGCTTTTGCCGTCACCCAGAATGCTGAACTTCTCTGCGCGGTCTTGTGAGGCCGAATGAAAGTTCTGGGCCTGGGCCATGTCAACCTGCTGCGGTGCCAGCGCCAGCATCATGGAGGTTTCGATCTCGCCGGCGTGGATGCCAAAGCGGTGCTCGTCGGCGCTGAAAAGGTCGGCGAGCGAAGCGCCCTGCGCATCGCGCAGCGGCAAATTGAACCAGCT
Organism: Polaromonas sp. 28-63-22; assembly: GCA_002256925.1. Classification (GTDB taxonomy): domain Bacteria; phylum Pseudomonadota; class Gammaproteobacteria; order Burkholderiales; family Burkholderiaceae_C; genus Polaromonas. Next base: position 3,305 of record NCGI01000180.1, on the reverse strand, counting down.
CACGCTGTACACCAGCATGCCCAGCCGGGCGCGTACATCACGCGCCACCACATCGAGCAGGCCAACCTGGCCGCCGTGCGCATTGAGCAGCACCAGTTTGTTGACGCCGCTGGCCGCGACGGACTCGGCGATTTCCGTCCAGAGCCGGATCACGGTTTCGGCTTTCAGCGTCAGCGTGCCGGCAAACCGCGCGTGCTCGGGGCTGAAGCCGACCGCCTGCGTCGGCAGGAACAGCACCGGCAAGTCAGCTTGCAGATGCGGCAGCGCGGCAGCGATCACGCCTTCGACCAGCGTGGTGTCCACGCTCAGTGGCAGGTGCGGGCCATGCTGCTCGATGGCGGCTACCGGCAGCACGGCGATGCAGCGGGCCCGGTCAAGACCGGCTAAATCGGGGCTTTTGAGGTCTGCCCAAAAACGCGGGACGGCTGGCGACGAAGGCTTGGCAAGGGTCATGGTGGTATTTTGCGGCATAGCCCGTCAGTTGACCCGACGAGAACAATCTGCGTCACATCAAGGTCAAGCCGGCTGCCAAGGCGCAGGTTCCGCCGGGGCTGGACGCCTGTTGCAAACCGAATACCCAGTCGCTGTGTCCGGCCCGCTCAATAAAGCTGGTGCTGCCGCAGCCCCGCCGCCGGGCGGTTTGGGCAAGGGTCCTTGGTGCAATGGGCGTAGATCGACAGCGAATGGTCGGCAATCGTGAAGCCCTTGGCCTTGGCGACCAACTGCTGGCGGCTTTCGATTTCGGCGTCGTAGAACTCCTCGACCTTGCCGCAGTCCAGGCACACCAGATGGTCGTGGTGCTGGCCTTCGTTGATCTCATACACCGCCTTGCCGGATTCGAAGTTGTTGCGGTTGAGCAAGCCGGCCTGCTCGAACTGGGTCAGCACACGGTACACGGTGGCCAGGCCGATATCCGAGCGTTCTTCGAGCAGCACGCGAAAGACATCTTCGGCCGTCATGTGGCGCTGCTTGCCGGCCTGGAAAATCTCCAGGATCTTCAGCCGCGGCAAGGTGGCCTTCAGGCCGGTGCTTTTGAGTTCGTCGATGTTGCTCATGGATGTCTCGCAGGGAGGAAGTGGCGTGCCGCCCGGGGGGCCGGCAAGGGGCCCGCAGAACCCCAGCCGCTACAATGAACCATCATATCGCTACACCCCTCATCATGCCTGCAAACCATCACTTTGGCCTCCCGCCAGCCCTAGCCGCCGTCGCCCTTGTGGTGCTGGCCGGATGCAGCAGCCCGTCGGGCACAGCCGGCAGCTTCAACGCCGATTCCATCAACCCGGTCAGCTGGATCACGCCCTACAAGGCCGATGTGATCCAGGGCAATTTCGTATCCAAAGAGCAGGTCGAGCAACTGCGCGCCGGCATGACGCGCGAGCAGGTCAAGGCCGTCCTGGGCACGCCGCTGCTCACGAGTCTCTTTCACGCCGACCGCTGGGATTACGTCTTCACGCTCCAGCGCCAGGGCGTGAAGCCGCAGGCCTACAAATACACGGTGCATTTCAAGGGCGACGTGCTGGAACGCTTTGCCGGCGACGCCATGCCCAGCGAGACCGAATTCATCGCGCAGCTCGTGAACCGGCGCAAGCTCGGCAAGGTGCCGCCGCTGGAAGCCACCGAAGCGCAGCTGAAGGCGGCCGAAAAACCGTCAGCGGGCAAACCCGACGCAGCGCGGGGTGCAAGCGCCGACGCGTCGGCCGGTGAGCCGGCAAAGGCCTACCCGCCTCTCGAGAGCCCCGCCCGGTGAGCGCGGGCGGCACGCCCCACGCGCCCGAGCGGGCGCGTCAGCACGATCGGCCGCACCGCATCGCCGTTGCCGGCGCCAGCGGCCGCATGGGCCACATGCTGATTGAAGCGGTCAACGCCAGCAACGACTGCCAGCTCACGGGCGCGCTCGACATGGCTGCCAGCCCGTCCATCGGACAGGACGCCAGCGCTTTTTCCGGTCACGCCAGCGGCGTGCTGATTGCTTCCGACATCCGCCAGGGCCTGGCCGGCTCGGGTGTACTGATCGACTTCACCCGGCCCGAAGGCACGCTGGCGCACCTGGCCGTCTGCCGCGAACTGGGCGTGAAGCTGGTCATCGGCACCACCGGTTTTTCAGACGCGCAGAAGGCCGAAATCGCCGCCGCAGCGAAAGACATCGCCATCGTCATGGCGCCCAACATGAGCGTCGGTGTCAATGTCACGCTCAAGCTGCTGGAGATGGCCGCCAAAGCGCTGGCGACCGGCTACGACATCGAAATTATCGAAGCGCACCACCGCCACAAGGTCGATGCCCCCTCGGGCACGGCACTCAAGATGGGCGAGGTGATTGCCGGCGCGCTGGGACGCGACCTGAAAGACTGCGCCGTGTACGCACGCGAAGGCGTAACCGGCGAGCGCGACCCGTCGAGCATCGGTTTTGCCACCATTCGCGGCGGCGACATCGTGGGCGACCACACGGTGCTGTTTGCGGGCACCGGCGAGCGCATTGAAATCAGCCACAAGTCATCAAGCCGCGCCACCTATGCGCAGGGCAGCCTGCGCGCTGCTCGCTTTCTGCATGGGCAGAACGCCGGGCTGTTTGACATGTTTGATGTCTTGAACCTGAAGTGAGCCCCGTTTGAACCTCTATGGCCTCATGACCCAGGGCGGCGCGGTCAGCCAGATCGTCGCCATTTTGCTGCTGACCATGTCGGTGGCCAGTTGGGTCGTGATTTTGTGGAAGGCCTGGATGCTGCACCGCGCCACGGGCGACGTGGCACGCTGCACGGCTGCCTTCTGGCAGTCGGCGTCGGTCGATGAAGCCTCTGTCAAGGTAGCCGCCTTCGACCGCGAACGGCTGGTGCTGCCGCTGATCGCCGCCACCGACATGAAAGCCGGCCAGACACTGGCCTCGGCCGGCGACCGGTCACAGCAACTCACGCGCGTGCTGCGCGACGCCCTGCACGCCGTCCTAAACAAACTTCAGTTCGGCCAGGTGCTGCTAGCCACCGTCGGTTCCACTGCGCCGTTTGTCGGACTGCTGGGCACCGTCTGGGGCATCTACCACGCACTGATCGGCATTGCCGGCGCCGGGCAGATCACCATCGACAAGGTGTCCGGCCCGGTCGGCGAAGCGCTGATCATGACAGCGGCCGGCCTGGCCGTGGCGATTCCGGCCGTGCTGGCCTACAACATTTTCGGCCGCACTATCGGGCGCATCGAAGCCGACCTCGAAGGCTTTGCGCGCGATCTCCGCGAACTGTTTTCACATCAGAGGCAGAACGGATAAACATGCGCGGCGATGGCGATCTTTCCAAGCAGGGGCCGCGGGACTGGCT
>NCGI01000179.1 GCA_002256925.1 Polaromonas sp. 28-63-22 | reverse complement strand
CCTGACGGCTACTACCCCCGGCTGGCGGGCAAGCCGGCCGGCTACCTCTACAACCAGTTGCTCCATTTTCGGGACGGCCAGCGCCACTACGGCCTGATGGTGCAGCTGGTCGAGCCGCTGAGCGACGCCTACCTGATGGAAATAGCGCAGTACTTTTCAAGCCTTGACGTGCCCTACCCCGCGCCGCTGCCATCCACCGCCTCGCCGCAGACGCTGCGCCTGGGCGAGCACCTGGTGCTGCAGGGCGACCGCGCCAGAAAAGTGCCCGCCTGTGTCCAGTGCCACGGCCAGGCCATGACCGGCGTGGCGCCCAACGTGCCGGGCCTGCTGGGCCTGCCGCGCGACTACCTCAATGCCCAGCTCGGCGCCTGGAAAAGCGGCCAGCGCCGCGCGCATACGCCCGACTGCATGAAGCACGTCGTGGCCAGTCTGAACGACGAAGACATCAACGCCGCCGCCAGCTGGCTCGCCGCCCAGAGCGTGCCGGCCAACAGCCGGCCGGCAAGCAGCCCGCCCGCGCTGGCACCCGGCGCAGTGGCCATCGTCTGCGGCAGCGCACCCATGCCTGCCCAAAGGCCCTGAGCGCATGCGGCGGTCCTTGACATTCCTGCTGCTGGCCCTGCTTGCGCTTGCTGGCGCCGCAGCGGTCGTGTGGGCCCTGAACGTGCGCGACGAGCCCGACGTCAGCGGCCCCGCCAGCGCAGCCCCGCCCGATGCCAGCCAGGTCGCACGCGGCGCCTACCTGGCGCGCGCGGGCAACTGCATGGCCTGCCACACGGCGCGCGGTGGTGAACCGTATGCCGGCGGGCGCAGCATCGAGACACCCTTCGGTGCGGTGCACACATCCAACCTCACGCCCGACGCCCAAAGCGGGCTCGGCAACTGGTCGGCGGCGCAGTTCTGGCGCGCCATGCACAACGGCCGCTCCCGGGATGGCCGGCTGCTGGTCCCGGCATTTCCGTACACCAGCTTCACCCAGATCACACGTGAGGATTCCGACGCGCTGTTCGCCTACCTGCGCAGCCTGCCGGCCGTGTTTCAGCCCAACCAGCCGCATGCCTTGCGGTTTCCGTTTGACTCGCAGGCTGCGCTGGCGGTGTGGCGCGCCCTCTATTTCAAACCAGCCGCCTACACGCCGCAGGCCGCCCGCAGCGCCGAATGGAACCGGGGCGCCTACCTGGTGCAGGGGCTGGGCCACTGCAGCGCCTGCCACAGCGCGCGCAACGCGCTCGGTGCCACGACCGGCGGGCTGGATCTGGCCGGCGGGCTGATCCCGATGCAAAACTGGTATGCGCCCTCGCTCACGTCCCCGCACGAAGCCGGCGTGGCGGACTGGCCGATCCAGGACATCGTCAGTCTGCTCAAAACCGGTGTCTCGGCGCGTGGCTCGGTGGCCGGGCCGATGGCCGGTGTGGTGCTGGGCAGCACCCAGTACCTGAGCGCCAACGATCTGCAAGCCATGGCGCAATACCTCAAAGATCTGCCACCCTCCGCAGCGCGGGCCCCCTCCCCGGCCGTAGCCCAGGCGCCGGCAGGCACGGCCCCGGCCGTGGGCGCCAAACTGTACGAGCAGCATTGCGCGCAGTGCCACGGCAAGAACGGCGAAGGCGTTGCGGGCGCCTACCCCGCGCTGGCGGGCAACCGCGCCGTGACGATGCCGCAAACCGCCAACCTGGTGCAAATCGTTCTGAACGGCGGCTTTGCGCCGGCCACCGAAGGCAATCCGCGCCCGTATGGCATGCCGCCGTTTGTGCTGGTGCTCAGCGACGCCGACATCGCCGCCGTGCTGACGCACCTGCGCCAGTCCTGGGGCAATCAGGCCGGCGGCGTCACGGCACTCGACGTCAACCGCATCCGGGCCAACCAGGGGCGTTAAAACCAGAGCCATGGCCGCGAGGGGCTCCTACCGGTCCACCATCCGGTCCCTGCCCGCAAGCGCCGGAAACCACTTCAACCACAGCGCGGCCACCAGCAAGGTGCCGATGCCGCCAGCCAGCACCGAACCGACCGGCCCCAGCCACGCGGCGGTCGCGCCCGACTCGAATTCGCCGAGCTGGTTGGACGCCCCGATGAACACCGAATTGACCGCGCTGACACGGCCACGCATCGCATCGGGTGTCTCGATCTGCATCAGGGTCTGGCGCACCACCACGCTGACCATGTCGGCACCGCCGGAAAGGGCCAGTACCGCCAGCGACAGCGCAAAGCTGGTGGAAAGGCCGAACACCACCATGCAGGCGCCGTACAGCGCCACCGCCGACAGCATGACGTGCCCGACGCGCCTTTGCAGCGGCCAGCGCGTCAGCAGCACCGACACGACCAGGGCACCAGCGGCCGGCGCTGCGCGCAGCAAACCCAGACCCCAGGGGCCGACATGCAGGATGTCGCGGGCAAACATCGGCAACAGCGCCACCGCCCCGCCCAGCAACACCGCGAACAGGTCGAGCGACACGGCGCCCAGCAGGGCCTTGCGCTGCCAGACGAATTCCACGCCGGCCAGCAGCGTGCGCAGCGTCACTGGCGCACGCGGCGGCGGCAGATGCTCATAACGCACCCCCATCACCAGCGCGCACCCGGTCGCAAACAAGGCGGTGCAGGTGGCATAAACAGCGGTGGCGCCGGCCACAAAAATCACGCCGCCCAGGGCCGGACCCCCAATCACAGCGGCCTGCATACCGGCAGAACTGAACGCCATCGCGCGGGGCAGCAGGCCGGCGGGCACCAGCATGGGCGTCAGCGCCTGCTGCGCCGGCATCTGGAACGACCGCGCAAGACCCAGCGCGACCGACAGCCCGAGCAGCAGATCGCGCGATGTCCAGGGCCCGGCAGCACCCCAGCCCTGCGTGGCCAGCGCAAGCGTCAATGCCACGCCGGCCTGCACCACCAGGCAGACCGCGACGATGCGGCCACGGTGAAACCGGTCGGCCACATGGCCCGCTACCAGCGTGAACAGCAGCGCCGGCAAAAACTGGTAAAGACCAACCAGCCCCAGGTCCCAGGCGCTACCGGTCAGCTCATACATCTGCCAGCCGACAGCCACCATCAGCATCTGGTTGCCCGTGGTGCCCGCCAGACGCGCGAACCACATGCGCATGAAGGCGCGCTGGGCAATGAGTTCTTCAAGCGTATCGGCCGGCATGGGCTGGCAAGCTTAGCAGCGCAGGGGCGGCCGGGGGCATGGCCTGTTGGCTGCCTGTGCGCCAAGTCGCTATGTTTTTGATAGCTGCTCGCGCACATTCCAATTGGGCTACAAGGCTTTTTTATGCTCGAAACAGGGCTGTGGCGGTGACTTGGGCCTGCAACGCACCCGGCGACGTGCCGCGCAAGCCTGCGCCCGGACCGTGGCCGCAGGCGCAGGCCGTTACCATCGCCCAGAGCAACGCATCATTCATCATCAACCCGAAGGAACCGCGCATGCAACGCATCGTCATCGTCATCGTCGGTGGCGGCGCCGGCGGGCTGGCACTGGCTACCCGGCTGGGCCGGCAGCTGGGGCGACAAGGGCTGGCCGACATCACGCTCGTCGATTCGGCCCGCACCCACGTCTGGAAACCACTGCTGCACCAGCTGGCAGCCGGCAGCTTTGACACGCATGCGGAAGAAATCGAATACCTGGCGCAAGCACGCTGGAATCATTTCAGGTTCCGGCTGGGCAGCCTGACGGGCCTGGACCGCCGCGCCAAAACCGTGCAGCTGGCCGCCAGCTTCGATGCCGCCGGCCGCGAGATCACGCCGGCCCAGGCGCTGGCGTATGACACGCTGGTCATTGCCGTCGGTAGCCAGACCAACGACTTCGGCACACCGGGCGCGGCCGAACACAGCATCAAGCTTGACAGCCCGCAGGCGGCGCGGCATTTCAATGACCGGCTGATCAACGCCTGCATTCGCGCGCAAAGCGTGCCGCGCCGCGAGGGCAGCGGCCAGCTGACGGTGGCAATAGTGGGCGGCGGAGCCACGGGGGTCGAACTGGCCGCCGAACTGCACGCCGCCGCGCGGGTGCTGGGCCACTATGGCTTCGAGAACATCAACCCCGAAAAAGACCTGCGGATCGTGCTGGTTGAAGCCGCACCGCGCCTGCTGGCGCAGTTGCCCGAGCGGCTGGGCAAGGCGGCGCTGCGCGAGTTGCGCAAGCTGGCCATCGATGTGTACACCGATGAAAAAGTGGTCGAGGTCACGGCAGACAGCCTGAAGATGGCCAGCGGCAAAACCATAGCGTCGAGCATCACGGTGTGGGCCGCCGGCGTGAAGGCCGCCGATTTTCTGCAAACCCTGGGCGCCGGGCCTGATGGCCAGATGCCGCTGGAAACCACCCGCCTCAACCAGTTGCTGGTGAACGGCAACCTGCAGACCACGCGCGATGCCCGCATCTACGCCTTCGGCGATTGCGCGGCCTGCCCGCAACCTGACGGCAGCTGGGTGCCGCCACGCGCGCAGGCCGCCTACCAGCAGGCCATGTACCTGGCGCACGCCCTGCCGCAACTGACGGCCGGCAAGGCGGTGAAGCCGTACAACTACACCGACCAGGGATCGCTGGTCTCGCTGGCCGGGTATTCCTCGGTCGGCAGCCTGATGGGCAGCCTGACCCAGGGGAGCTTTTTCATCGAAGGCCAGCTTGCCCGGCTGATGTACTGGGCGCTGCACAAGCAGCATCAGCTGGCGCTGGGTGGCGTGAAAAAAACGCTCCTCATCACGCTGTCGGAAATGATTGACCGCACCCACCGGCCACGCATAAAGTTGCATTGATAATCGGATCAGCGTTCAACCTGTCAACCCATCCACACTCCGGAGAGCATCATGGCAAAAGGTCAGCAAAACAACAACAAGATGGTCAAGAAACCGAAGAA
>NCGI01000178.1 GCA_002256925.1 Polaromonas sp. 28-63-22 | reverse complement strand
AGTTCCGCCGGATTTCCATCCTGCAGCAACGCACGGTATTCCGCGATGCCGTCTGACGCAGACTTCTGCGCGAAGCCGCTGCCGGCGGCAGCGAAAAGCGCCAGGGCAAGCGCTGTCAACTTTATGAGTTTCATGTCTATTTCTTTCGTCTCGCAAAGGTATGAAAGATGAATGTATCCCGCCGCCGGTTTTACGCCATCGGTAGTTACGAGACAACAGCCTCGTCAGTGCGCGTGTCGCCCTTGTTGTCCTTCCAGGTCACGCCAATTTTGTCGCCCGCTTTGGCGCCCTTGATGGTGAACTGCAGGAACGGATTTTTCGACACGGCAGGACCCCACTCGGCAGTCATGACAGGTTTGCCATTCTGGGTCGCGGTCACTTCTGTGATGTGCCAGGCAGGAACCAGCTTGCCTGCAGCGTCTTTGCGCTGGCCGGACTCCATCTCGTGATTCATCAAGACGCGAACGACAGCGTTGGCGCCAGCTACTTGGGCGCGAATGCGCATCGGATCAGCCATTTGGGAACTCCTGTGAAATATTTAAAAAGTTACTTGCAAGAACGACGATCAGCCGCCACAGCCGCCAAGGGTTACCTTGACTTCTTTTTTGGCAAACAGCGCGCGACCGTCATTCATGACGGCCACCGCATACACGTCGGACGACTGACCCATCTTGGCGCGGGTGGAAACGTTGGCTTCAATACTGTCAGTGATGTTGAAAAGGGCGACCAAAGCGGATGGGTTCTTCTCCACCAGAATAAGAATCTGCTTGACGCCTGGCAAGGTGGTGCTTGCGCCAAGAGGAACAACCGCACCGTTCTCGGCGATATCCGGCGCCGTGATGGTGACGTCCTTGCTTTCAGCAGGCGCACCGCCAGCACCGATGGCCTTCAGCACGTCGTTAAGATTTTTGGCCTCAAACGCTGTCTTGTTGAACTCGGCAAACGCCGCCGCGGGAAACAACCCGGCGCCGGCAAGAAGGCTGGCAACGACAGCGCTGTGTTTTAGAGTATCGCGGCGATTTTTCATGTTGATTTCCTTGGGTTGAACTGACTGTTGAATAAAAGAGGCTGGTTTGAAAAACTTACGCACGGGCTCGCTTGCTCACTTGCTGGCACCAGCGGCAAGCCAGGCCGCGATGGTTTTAGCATCAGACTCTGCCAGGGTTTGTGCCGGCATGGGAATCGCGCCCCAGACTCCCGAGCCGCCGGCCTTGATTTTGCCTGTCAGGTAGTCCACCTTGCCAGGATACTTCTGCGCAATCGCAGAAAAAGAGGGACCCAGAAGCTTCGTGTCCATGGCGTGGCAAGCCACGCAGGCGTTTTGCTGCGTCAGCGCGATCGCGGCCTTGCTGTCAGGCGCTGCGGCAACGCCGCTGGCGGCCGGGGCAGCGGCCTTCGCCGGCATCGCTGCTTTCGCTGCCGCTGGCGTGGCTGCCTGAAGGGCCACCGTTCGCGCAGCGCCCAGGGAGCGCGGCTCGGGGCGGGTTGTGTCGGCCCCTAGCTGGGGACCAACCAGACGGTTCTGCTCGGCGAGGTTTCCATGCTGGTTACGCGCAAAATCAGGCAGGAACGACGCTACTTTGGCTTCGGTGGCGCAGTCCTTCATGCAGGCTGTGTTGCTGGTGTCGGGCTTTTGGGTGCCGCCGAATTCCTTGCCTGGCCAGAGCGCATGCTGCGTGGTCATGCCGTTGCGGTTGGGCATTCGCTTCTGTACGTCGGCAATGTTCTTGTCGGACAGCACATAGTTGTCAGGCACCACCTCGGCCAGGTTCAGCAAAAAGGCTGTGACGGCATAGACCTCCTCGGTCGTCAGCGACTTCGGCTGCGTCCAGGGCATGGCCCGGTTGATGTAGTCCCACAGCGTCGAGACCGTGGCAACCTTCATCAATGTCGTTCGGCCCCCGGTAGCCTCTTTCAGCTTCGAGGCATGACCTGTCTTGATATCGTCCGCCGTGGTACCTCCGATGATCGGACTGAACACTTCATTGGAGTCACCAAACACGCCGTGGCAGCTGGCGCACTTGCCTTCCCAGACTTCCTGACCTTTGGCAACACTGCCCGATCCGGCAGGCAGGCCCTTGAAGTCCGGCCGTACGTCGATGTCCCAGGCCTGAACCTCCTTGGGCGTAGCTGCACGCCCAACGCCCGGGTACTTGGCATCGGCTTGCGCGGCCGCGAAGCCACTGGTGCCGACGAGGGCAGCCGTCAGCAAAAACAGTTCAAACCTGGACATTCTTGACCTCGCCATTTTCTTGCACCAACCACGACTGGATAGCGTTGTTGTGGTAAATCGAACGCGTACCGCGCACGGCGCGCAGCTGCTTGTAGGTGGGCTGGACAAAACCCGTTTCGTCGGTGGCGCGACTCTGGATGATGGCCGGCTTGCCGTCCCATACCCAGTCGAGATTGAAACGCGTCAGCGCCTTGGTGAGCACTGGCGTTTCGAGACGGGCCTGGCGCCAGTTTCGGCCGCCATCGACCGACACGTCCACCTTCTTGACCTTGCCCTTGCCCGACCAGGCCAGACCGGTGATGTTGTAAAAACCCTTGTCGAGCAAAACCTGCCCGCCCGAAGGCGTCGTCACCACGCTCTTGCATTCCTGCAGGTTGGAGTACTGCCGATGCTGGCCATCCGGTTGCAGGTCGATGTAGTGAATGGCTTCATCCTTGGTCGCGTAGGGCATATCCCCCACTTCGATGCGGCGAAGATACTTGACCCAGCTCACGCCCTGCACGCCCGGGACCACCAGGCGCAGCGGATAGCCGTTTTCCGGGCGCAGCATTTCCCCGTTCTGACCGAACGCCACCAGCACCTCACCCGACAGGATCAGACTCATGGGAATGGTGCGGGTCATCGAAGAACCGTCAGCGCCTTCGGCCAGAACGAACTTGCCGTTCTTCAGATCGGCGCCGGCCAGTTCCAGCAGCGTGATCAAAGGCACGCCGGTGAATTCGCTGCACGAGATCATGCCGTGGGTGTATTGCACCGTGGGTACCGCAACGTTGCCCCACTCGGCGGCCGTGTTGGCACCACACTCCATGAAGTGAAAACGCGACACCGTGGGCAGCCGCATGATCTCGTCCATCGTGAAGACTTTGGGCGTCTTGACCATGCCATTGATCATGAAACGGTGTTTGGAAGGATCGATATCCCACCACCCCTGATGATGCCGCTCGAAATGCAGGCCACTGGGCGTGACGATGCCGAAAAGCGACTGAAGCGGCGCGAAGGACACCGAGGCCTGCGTCGTCTGGGTCAGACCGGGGCTCTGGCGGCGCTGCACATTCGCCTCGAACTTCGACGGCTTGCCGTAGCCGCCATCGGACGCCACGCTTTTACCAAGACCCTTGCTGTGCTCCGGCAGGTTCAGGATGTTGTCGTCGCCACCACTGGCTGGCACGGGGTTTCCCTGGGCCAACACGGCAGGAACCGCAGCGCCCGCCGCCACCGCTGCGAAGGCGCTCCGGATAAAGCCGCGACGCCCCTCCTTTGCCTCGTCAACGACAGTTTTGATGTCGGCCCTGGAAAGGAAATTTTCGGGCGCCTTGATTAGGCGCCCCGCTAGCGATTCTTGATTCACACGATCTCCTGACTTGTTCATTTCAATTTTCTGCATGCGGCAAGCGCCACGCTATAAAACGGGAAGCGCATGGCGCTTGTCACTGTTCAAGGCCACCTGCGTGCAAACGATCTTGCAGACCGACACCACCGACTCATTGGCAATCCGGTAATAAACCTGCGCGCCCTGCTTGCGCCGCGCCACCAGTCCCGCCCGGTACATCATGGTCAGATGCTGCGACATGTTGGGCTGTCCCCCCTGAACACCGGCGAGCAACTCGCTGACTGACTTTTCTCCGGAGCGAAGCTCAAGAATGATGCGCAACCGTACCGGCGTCGAGAGCAGGCCGAACAAATCGGCCGCACGCTCGACGGTATGGGTGCCCACCCTCGCGCCCAATTCATCAGTCATACCGTAGGTAAACATATCAGCATGCACAAATATAAAAAGTAGTCCCGAATTTCGCCAGAGGGTTTACGCTAACTCCGTCGGCCCCTTCCCCGGGGCTTCCCTAATGACTCCACCCCTGCCGCCAGAGCCGCAAGCGCGGCTGAAAAGGGCGTATCCCTGATCGCTCCGCCGGGCTTTTACTTGAAGCGGTAGTAGTCCCGATTCAGAACGGCGGCAATCGACGTCACCTCTTCGGGGAAAAGCGCCAGGTTCAGCTCGGTGTTGCATTGCTCGACCATGCCGCGCAGCAACCCGGGCGTGTTGATGCGCCCTGCCGGCCTGAAGATCGCGCTGCCGTCGCCGCCGACCTTCTGCTGATGACAGGCGGCGCATTTGTGCTCCGCGATCAGCCGGGCACCCAGCGCCAGGTCGGCGCCGGCATACAGGGCCGGTATCTCGGCGCGCGCAAGCGCCACGGCGAGCAGCAGTACACCCAAAGAAAGGAACTTGTTCATACTTGCCTCCACGGGTCAAAGGTCAGGGATCAGGAGAAAATCATCGTAGTCCTCGCAAGCTGGCCGCGCAAGCCCGTCACCCGCTTCTTCCCTGCCCTTTTGTTGCCCTTTTTTGCGCCCCTTTTTAAGCCGTTTTCAGGCCGGCGGCTTCAATACCGCCAGCCGAACTGGATACCCAGGGCGCGCTGCGACATCCGGATGGTTTCGGTCCCGCCGAACGGCAGCGCGCTCGTGCCAGACACCGCGTTGGAAGGCGCATGCATGTACGACATGCTCAGTTCCGTGTTGCCCGACAAGGCATAGGTGGCCCCGGCGGTGTAATGCCGGGTCGTGACGCCGGGCGCCAGAATATTGAAGGTCACATCACGCGACTGGATGGGATTGCCGCC
>NCGI01000177.1 GCA_002256925.1 Polaromonas sp. 28-63-22 | reverse complement strand
CACCACATCGGCCACCAGCCAGCCCGTGTTGCTGGGTTTCAGCGGTTCGATATCGGCCATCAGCAGGCACACGCCCGCCCGCGTGGGCACGACCGGGCGCAGCGCACACATGCAGTGGCTGGGCACAAGCCGGCAGCCCGCGCAGCGTTCCCCCCGCGGACCGCCACGGGCCAGAAAGGGTTTGGAACTGCGTGCCAGGCGCGCGGAGCGCAGGCGGGAAACAGCGTGGGGCCATTCGGCGGCAGGCATGGTGGCGGTGTGTAGTGAAATTGGCCGGTGGCTTGTCATCCAACAGTCCTACAAGCGTCTTTTTTGCATCAAAACGTGACCCTTTTCGACTCTGCCTGATTTGCCGCGATATCGTAAAAGAATGCCGATCTTCAAGCGTCTGAAATCAATTATCGCGTCGGGGTTTGCGCTGGCCACGACGCCCGAAGCGCAGGCCTGGAAGGAACCGCGCCCGCTCGGGCCCGAACGGCCGACCCCGGGGGTTGCACCGCCGTCGCCCCATCAACCTGACACAAGCACTGCAAAGCCACCGCCCGTGCCTCTCACCTCACGGCAACTGATCGTTTTCGCGTCGGGTTTCGTGCTGGTTGCCATGGCGGCCGTGGGCGTGGGAGGTCTGCTGTTGACCGATTCACCGCTCGTACGCGGAAAACCGGACAAGGTTGATGCGATGGTTGCAACGCCGCCGGCCATGGTGGCACTGGCATCAGGCCAGCCCGCCCCCTGCCCCAGCGAGCCCGTAGCAGTAGCAGCCAATGAGAAAGACGGGCGCTTTCCCCTGCAGGCCAATGTCGAAGGATTGATGGCGGCCGACATCACATCGTTCATCGCCATTGGCCAGGAATCCGCTGCCGCAGGCAGGCCGCGCGATGCCGAAGCGGCCTTCCTGATGGCGTGCCGGGTCGCGGACAAGGTCGCAGGCGCCGGTTCGGTCGAGTCGGCCGACGCGAAGTACCAGCTCGGCGCGCACTATGCGCGGCTTGCCTTCAAGGGGGGTGCGGCTGCTAGCGCTGACCGTGCGGAACTGCTCAGGCGCGCAGAGCGCCTGCATGCGGACAGCTCGCAGGTGTATCTCGCCGGCTACGGACAGGCCCACGAGAAGTCTCAAGCGGCAATAAAAGGACTGGCGGAGGTGCGACAGGCCCTGGCACCTGCACCCCAACCCTCGGCCACAGCCACAGCCATGCCAGCACCCATACCCGAACCCTCGGTCACACCCGCACCCACGCCGGCCCCGGCCGTGGTGCCCGCGCCGGCCCCCCAACTTGCAACGCGCAGCGAAGAAACTGAAAAGCCGCCCCAACCGCCCCAACCGCCCCAGACGGCGCCACCGGTCGCTGCCCCAGCCGTGAGCCCCGTGCCGCCCGCCGATGCCCGAGAGTCAAGCCGCCAGCGTCCCCCCGGTTTCAAGGAATGTCTTCCAGCTGTGGCAACACTGGGGCTGTGTGATCCGAATACGTAAACAAGGAGTCGTTGCATGAACAAAATTTTCTTGAGCATGCTGCTGGCAGCCGGGCTGCTGTGCCAGGCGCCCGCGGCCGTCGCTGCGGTGGACTACAAAATCGTGACCGCGTCCGAGCGCGGAACCTACATCCGGATCGGGCGCGATCTGGCTGAGTTTGTCGCGCCCGCCGCAGACATCAAGCTGGACGTCTTGCCTTCTGCGGGCTCGGCAGACAACGCCCGGCGTCTGCGCTACGAGCCCGGCGTGAAACTGGCGCTGGTGCAGTCCGACGTGTATCAGTCGTTCGTTGATCTGGCCGCCAGCGGAAACCCTGCCGCCCGTACGCTGATCCGGCCGCTGCGGGTCATTTTGCCGCTCTACAACGAGGAAATCCATTTCGTCGTGCGGGCCGACTCCCCGCGCAACTTCATCCACGAGATCTACAACGCCAGGCTCAACGCGGGCGAGCAGGGCAGCGGCACGGCGCTCACGTCGGCCACGCTGTACCGCCTGATGTTTCACCAGGCCATGCCTGAGGCCAGCACAACCTATTTGTCCAACGAAGAGGCGCTGGCCAAGCTGGTCACCGACAAGACCATTGACGTGGTCGCCGTCGTGGCCGGCCAGCCCGCCAAACTCTTCGTTGACATGAAACCCGAGTCGCGCAAACTGATCAAGCTGCTCAAATTTGACCCCAACCACGCCAGCAGCAAAGCGGTTCTGGAAACCTACTTTCCGGCCAACCTGCGGGTCAGCAATTATGCAAACCTGCTGACCACCGATATCCCGGGACTGGCCGTCAAGGCGTTCCTCGTCACCTACGAGTTCGAGCGCGCGGAAACGGGCAGAAACCTGCAAAAGATGGCGCGGTCGCTGTGCCGGAACTTCGGCGTACTGCAGGAAAAAGGGCATCCGAAGTGGCGAGAGGTGGACCTTGCCCTGCCCAAACTCGGTCGCGGATGGACCTACTACGCACCGACGACGCGCGAACTGCGCTCCTGCATGGCTGCCAAGCCCGGGCTGGAAACCCGCGTGAAATCGCCGTCGGGCAAAGCGTGCCCGCAGCAGGAACGGATCCTCGGCCTGTGCGAGTAGCGGCGAAAGCGTCACTGGTTGACGCCTTCAAACCATGACCCATAACAACCCGTTCACGCTGAGGCATCAGAGGACTGCGCAGGCATCGACACCTCCGCCCGAACGGCCGTGTGAAGCGCGTTATGTCGCAGGCCGGTGCAGCGCACAAATTTTGTTGCCGTCCGGGTCGCGCAGATAGGCCAGGTACAGCCGGCCCACCCCGCCGTCACGAAAGCCCGGTGGCTCTTCGCAACTGGTGCCGCCATTGGCCAGCCCGGCCGCGTGGAAGGCGTCACCCTGCTCCGGCGACTGCACGTTGAAGCCGATCGTGCTGCCATTGCCGTGGCAGGCCGACTCGCCATTGATGGGCGTGGTGATGCCGAACGTGCCGGTCGGGCTGCGCCAGAAATAGCGCTTCCCGTTGGCAACCCCCGGGGCAATACCCAGCGTGCCCAGCAGCGCGTCGTAAAACTTCCTTGAGACTTCGAGGTCGTTGACACCGACCATGACGTGACTGAACATAGGTTTTTCCTTTGCGCCACTTGGGCGAAGTTGACTCGCTGGAATGGTAGTCGATAGTTACACACGGGTCCCCGCGCAGATCCGGGTCGAGAAGGGCGGCGGCGTGGGGCATTCGCGGCTGCTGGTGTAGCAGCAGGGCGCGGGCGGGAGTCCAAGGGATGTGTTTTCGCCGGATGCGGTGCAGGAACCGCGGGATCGGTATTTTGTTGCCCATTCAAGTGTCAAATTGACCGCTATCGCTCGTGGAATATGCACGGGCAGCTATTTAATATGTAGCAATGTTGATCCGGTTGAGGTGTTGTGAGCCGCATTGCGGCATTATTCGCCGCGCAAATTGCGGCGAATAAGCGCCATAATCGCCGCATGCGCCCCCATCGCCTCACCCGCAACCCTTGCTACATCTGGCAGTTGCCTGATTGGCCCAACCTCACCTATGACGTCGCCGCACTTTCCGCGCCCCTGGCCCAAGTGCACCGGGCGCAGGGCCTGCTCGTGGGGCGCATGGCAGAGCTTGGCATGGCCCAGCGCGAGCAAGCCACCTTGCAGATGCTCACGCAAGAAGTCATCAAAACCAGCGAGATAGAAGGCGAGCGCCTCAGCCTGGACGCCGTTCGCTCATCCATCGCCCGCCGGCTGGGGCTGGACATTGGCGCCCTGGCCCCGAGCGACCGGCATGTGGACGGCGTGGTGGATGTGGTGCTGGACGCCACCCGCAACTTTGACCAACCCTTGACCGCAGAGCGCCTGTTTGGCTGGCACGCGGCGCTGTTTCCCACCGGCTACAGCGGGCGCGTACGCATCACCGTGGCGGCGTGGCGCACGGACGCCAGTGGCCCGATGGAAGTGGTGTCTGGCCCCGTGGGGCGGGAGAAAGTGCACTTCACCGCACCGCCTGCCAGCACATTGCCTGCGCAAACCGATGCGTTCCTGAAGTGGTTCGAGGCCGCCCCCGTGGGCGACGCCCTGATCAAGGCCGGGCTGGCGCACCTGTGGCTGGTGACCCTGCACCCTTTTGACGACGGCAATGGCCGCATCAGCCGCGCCGTGGGCGACATGGCGCTGGCCCGCGCTGAGGGCACCAGTCAACGTTTCTATAGCTTCAGCGCCCAGATCCAACGCGAGCACAAAGACTACTACGCGCAACTGGAGGCCACGCAAAAAGGACCGCTGGACGTAACGCCCTGGCTCGCCTGGTTCTTGGGCTGCCTGCTGCGCGCCGTACAAGGCGCAGACGCCACGCTGGCCGGTGTGCTGGACAAGGCCCAGTTCTGGCAACGCTGGGCCGGCACGCCCATGAATGCGCGGCAAACCCAGGTGCTGAACCGCGTGCTGGACGGCTTTGAAGGCAAGCTCAGCAACGTCGGCTGATACGGCACTGCGCGACATCAATGACTTGCTGGCGCGTGGCGTGCTGTGCAGGCTGGAGGGCGGGGGGCGCAGTACGGGGTATGAGTTAGTACAATAGGGCTGTAGACCAATAAATACGTGCGCAAGCAGCTCTTAAATCAGGAGCAAATAGTAATGGGTCTTGCTGTGAATTTGATGGCGCCTACTAAGCCAAGACGCGTTACGTTGCCAACTTCGACGAGTTGCGAATTTAATTAGAATCTGACCCCGATTAGCCGCTGACCCCGATTAGCCGCGTGGGGCGGTCAGTTGAAAAATTACCAGCCGTCCTCACGCCAGCCTCTGCCCAAACGACGAGCTTCCACTGACGGTAATGACCAGTCGCTGTGTGGCACGCGTCGCCGCCACATAAAACACCCGCGCCGCCTCCTGTTCGTCCTCACCCGCAGCGGGCATGTGCCCTACACCGGGTAGCGCCACCACGGGAAACTCCAGGCCTTTACTAACCTTCATGGTCATGATCTGGATAGTGTCTGCACTTGGGTTGTACTCGCCGGACCGCTTGCGAAGATTGAAGGGCAGCTTGCGCCGAAGCAGTGCGGCCGCGCACACGTCCATCGTGTCCCAGTCCTTGCACAAGATCGCCATGTCTCCCCACGCGTGACCTTCCTGATGGGCGTCGCTGAGCAATTCAGCGATCTTGATGGCTTCGTCGCGCAGCGTGGGCAGGCGAATGATGAGTGGGGTGGCGCCGTCGCGGCCGCAGCCGATGGGCTTGACTTGCGGCCGGTCGTCGTCGCTTTCGTCGCCGTCGGCGAACAGGTTGCTGGCTACGGCTGTGGCGACCTGGAGGATCTGGCGCGTGTTGCGGTAGTTGATCCGCAGGATGACAGAGCGGCGCCCGATAGCATCAATGCCGACGCTCTTCAACGAAAACTTGAGGCGCTTGTTTTTGTAAATGCTTTGCGCGTCGTCGTACAGCAGCAGCAAGCTGTTGGTCGTCGGGTCCACCATTTGGGTCACGAGCTTGAGCCATTCGGGGGCAAAGTCATGGCCTTCGTCGATCAGCACGGCTTGGTATTGGCCTGACGGAATGTGTTTGCGGTCTACGGCGTGAATGACGTTGTCAACCATCTCGTCAAACATCCTGGCGCCCTGCTTCGGAACCGTCTGGCCGTATGTCACCAATTGCTGGCGGCACCACTTGTGAAAGTTGCGAACGTGTACTTGCTCGGCCAGGCCTTTGGCATGCATGATTGATTCAAGCTTCACCGCCAGCGGTTCGTTGTAGCAAAGGATCAGGATGGGTTTGGACGCAGACGTGTTGGCTTTCGCAAGGTATTCGGCACGATAGCCGAGGATCATGGTTTTGCCTGAGCCGGCCACGCCGTGAATCACGCGGTGGCCGTCGCCCAGGCTGCGCGCGAGTTGCTCCTGCTGCAAGTCCATCACGCGCATGATGTCGGGTAGCTCGGCGTCTGCATCGTCGTCGTCAAACAGCGCGCCCTGCGTTTGCACGCGTACCTGCGGAAACATGTTCCAGCGGACACGGTCAATTTGCGGCAGCGACAGGGCGCCGCCGAATGAATGGGAAAACATGTCCCACAGCCGTTGTTGAAACACTTCTGGGTCGGCGTCTTCGAGCATTTCATCCTTACAGATGACGTAGTTCGGCGCGATTGCCTCGCCCAGCCCTGCGTCGTCAAACTGCTTGCGCGTGATGCGTGTAAAAACCACGCCGTGGCCCCACGGGAATGCCAGTTTCCCCTGGTACGGGCCGGCAGATTGAATCAGCTGCGCATCGCGTTCAAGTGAGTTGACCACCTGAATGGCACAAAAACGAGCCTGCGCCAGCGGGTTCATCACTACCTTGATCTGCCCGTGAACCAGAATGTCCCAGGCTTGGCGCGTTGCCTGCTGAATGGTTTCCAGCCTCCAGTCTTTGGTTTCCAGAATGAGCAGGCCACGGCGCGGGTGCAGCATGACGAAGTCGGGGTGCGTCTGCTTGGGGCCGATGGGTACGTTGTGCCACAGCAGGTAGTCGTCATCAAGTTTTTGCTCAAGCCGCTCCGCCAGTCGGCGTTCTCCAGTGCTGTCAAACGAACAAGTGCTGAATGAAGGAATGAGAGTTGCCAAAGAAGCCACCAAACTTGATAAAACTGCAAAAAGCCATGATGCCGTGAAAGTGTCGGGTGTGACCAACGAAGCAACGTGTTTACCGGACATATCTCACGAACGCAACACGTGACTATTCACCCTCGGAAGTTCGCTGTTCCGCCGGAGGGTGGCTGCGGTTGGATTGCCGCGTGAGCCAACACTGACATTTGCAACCCGCCGGTTACCATGCACCCTGTCACACCAAGCACCACTTCAGAAAGATCACGACATGCGCAAGAACTTTTGGCCAGGCGTCAAGCGAACAGCTCAATTCGGCCTATTAGCCACCCTCGTCGGCGCAGCCGTGGTGGCCTGTGGTGGCGGGGGCAACGCCGCGCCGACGACGGTGCAGGCCAATGCAACAACCCCCTGGGAAGTGATGACGGCGGGCGACATTGCGCGGTGCGATCTGCGTCCGCCGTCTGACACAAATGCCAACAAGACGGCGCAGCTCGTTGAGCGTCAACTGGCCAGCGCCGGAACCAATTCGAATGTGCTGACGCTGGGCGACAACGCCTATTTTTTCGGGCAGATCATCGGCTACACCACCTGCTATGAAAAGACCTGGGGCCGGTTCATCGACAAAACGTTTGTGATTGCGGGCAACCACGACTATGAAAACGGTGGCGAGAGCAATTACTTCAAATACTTCGGTGCCAAGGCCGACCCGAGCGGCAACGGCACGGGCTACTACCGCATTGACCAGAACGGCTGGACGGTGTTTGCGCTGAACAGCAGCGTCGATTCGACAGCCGCCTCGGTTCAAGCCCAGTGGTTGAAGCAGGAACTGGCGACCGCGCAGCCCTGTGTGGCGGCGGCCTGGCACCATGCGCGCTTCACTTCGGCGCCCGATGGCGA
The DNA here is from genome assembly GCA_002256925.1 of Polaromonas sp. 28-63-22. GTDB lineage: Bacteria > Pseudomonadota > Gammaproteobacteria > Burkholderiales > Burkholderiaceae_C > Polaromonas. The sequence goes on along the minus strand of NCGI01000177.1, from coordinate 1,877 downwards.
CAACGCCAGCATGACCGCGATGTGGGACATTTTGGACGCGGCCAAGGCCGATGTGGTGCTGGCCGCGCACGAGCACCAGTACGAACGTTTTGCCCCAATGACGTCGGACGGCACCGTTTCCACCACCGGCGGCATGCGCTCGTTCGTGGTGGGTACCGGCGGCGCCGACACCTACGCGCACGCCCGGGTGCGCGCCGGCAGCGAGAAGCAGGTGGAAGCTTATGGCGTGATGCGTTTGTCGCTGTCGGCTGGTAACGCGAAGTGGAAGTTCATTGACGTAGACGACGTGGTGCGGGACGAAGGCGCGTTTGGTTGCCGCGCGAAGAAATAGGCCCTGTCCGTCAGGGGCGCCGTGCCGGGGGGCGCGGCGGCGACCCCAGTTTGATCGTTTCCTGAAATCCGATCCGTCGTGTGAGCCCCCACTGACAGCGCGCTGCGCATGCAGCCTACTGACGGCCATTGAAATCCCGATACCTTGAGAACTGGCGGGTGCCGAACGACAGGCACCGGCCCGTGACCCTTCTTTTTCCACGGTTGCGCCAGGAATCGCCTGGACTTTTCAGTCGGAATCATCCATCAGGAGTCAGCATGAACAAGGATCAAGTCAAAGGCGCCAGCAAAGACGCAGCGGGCAAAGTGCAGGAAGCCGCCGGCAAGATGGTGGGCAGCAAGGAGCAGCAGGCCAAGGGCCTGGTGAAGCAGGCCGAAGGTTCTACCCAGAAGAACTACGGCGACATGAAAGAAGACGTCAAGGACGCTACCAGGAAATAAGCGGCGACCGGGGCTGTTGAAGAAAGCCCTGGCGGCCGGGATGCCCGAGAGGGCTTCCGGCCGCGCTTGCGTTGGGCGATTGCCTGGCGCGGGGGGCCTCTCTTACGGCGAATTGAGCACCAAACAGGCCGCTAGCCCAGGAAACACCTGCGCGGGCAGCTATTCAAAATATAGCAACTACGCCGGGTGCCAGACCCGGCATGGCCAGGCAGTTGGAGATTCTTCAGGTCATCACCCGGCCATCACCGGTCAACATTGACAGTTCGACGAATTTCGAACCGACGTGACTGGCGGCCGAGAAATTCAGGGCGAAACCGCCCAATGACTGGCTGCCAATGGATTCGATGCCCCGCACCAGCGTATCGCGCGTGGCATTCGCCCCTGCGCGTCGCAGGCCGTCGGTCATTACCTTGGCGGCCAGATAGCCCTCCATGCTGGAATAGTTGATTTGGGCATCGCCGCCCGCCGCACGCACGGCTTCGCGGTATTCACGGGTGATGGGGCGTGCGGTGTCGAACGGCGACGGCACGACTTGCGAGACCATCACCCCGGCAGCGTCTTTGCCCAGTTCGGTAGACAGCGCCTGCGTGCCGACAAACGACACGTTGTAATACGTGCCGCGGTAGCCCGACTGGCGTGACGCTCGGACAAACGCGGCGCTGGACTTGTAGGCGCTGATCTGCACGATGGCGTCGGGGTTGGAAGCCATCAACGTTTTGACGGCACCGGCCACGTCAACCGAATTGCGATCAACCGTGGCCAGCGCCACCGGTTTGAGGTCTTGCGCGTCCAGCGCTTTCTTCACGCCGTCCAGCCCGGCCTGGCCGTAGGCATCGTTTTGATAAAAAACAGCGATCTTTTTCTGGCCCAGGTAGGTGAGCTGCTTCACGATGAGCGCGGTTTCGTCGTTATACGAGGCGCGCAGGTGAAACACCGACTTATTGGCCGGATCACGCAGGCCCATGGCACCGGTGAAGGGCGCAATGAACGGAATGTTTTCAGCCTTGACCATTGGCAGCGCGGCCAGGCAGGTGGGCGTGCCGATGTAGCCGAACAGCGCAAACACGCCCGCATCAATCAGCTTGAGCGTATTGGCGGCGCAGCGG